>NZ_CP079094.1:900000-1180000 GCF_019285595.1 Rickettsiella endosymbiont of Dermanyssus gallinae | reverse complement strand
AGCGAACCGAGGGAACTGAAACATCTAAGTACCTCGAGGAAAAGAAATCAAATGAGATTCTGCAAGTAGCGGCGAGCGAACGTGGAATAGCCTTCACGAGATAGTAGACAAATTAACCAAACACTCTGGAAAGAGTGGCCATAGAGGGTGATAGCCCCGTCGGTGAAAGTTTGTTTATGGTACTAAGCGTGAAAACAAGTAGGGCGGGGCACGAGAAATCCTGTCTGAAGATGGGGGGGACCATCCTCCAAGGCTAAATACTCTCGACTGACCGATAGTGAACCAGTACCGTGAGGGAAAGGCGAAAAGAACCCCGGCGAGGGGAGTGAAATAGAACCTGAAACCGTCTGCGTACAAGCAGTAGGAGCTTATCACTGTTAAAGGTGATGAGTGACTGCGTACCTTTTGTATAATGGGTCAGCGAGTGACTTTTAGTGGCAAGCTTAACCGAATAGGGTAGGCGAAGGGAAACCGAGTCTTAAAAGGGCGTTGAGTCGCTAGGAGTCGACCCGAAACCGAGCGAGCTAGCCATGTCCAGGGTGAAGCTTCGGTAACACGAAGTGGAGGCCCGAACCCACATCTGTTGCAAAAGATGGGGATGAGGTGTGGCTAGGAGTGAAAGGCTAAACAAGCTCGGAGATAGCTGGTTCTCCTCGAAAGCTATTGAGGTAGCGCCTCGTGTTAGTGACCAGGGGGTAGAGCACTGTTTCGGTAAGGGGGTCATCCCGACTTACTGAGCCGATGCAAACTTCGAATACCTGAGTCATGTTGCACGGGAGACACACGGCGGGTGCTAACGTCCGTCGTGAAAAGGGAAACAACCCAGATCACCTGCTAAAGTCCCAAAATTAGGTTAAGTGTGAAACGTAGTGGAAAGGTTTAAACAGCCAGGAGGTTGGCTTAGAAGCAGCCATCCTTTAAAGAAAGCGTAATAGCTCACTGGTCGAATCGGTCTGCGCGGAAGAATGAACGGGGCTCAAACCTAATACTGAAGCAGTGAATGCGATTGGTCTACGGACTGATTGCGTGGTAGAGGAGCGTTCGGTAAGCCGTTGAAGGTGACTTGTAAAGGTTGCTGGAGGTATCCGAAGTGCGAATGCTGACATGAGTAACGATAATGCGGGTGAAAACCCCGCACGCCGAAAGTCCCAGGATTCCTGCGCAACGGTAATCGACGCAGGGTGAGTCGGCCCCTAAGGCGAGGCGGAAACGCGTAGTCGATGGGAAACAGGTTAATATTCCTGTACTTTGACAGACTGTGATGGGAGGACGAAGAAGGCTAAGTGGGCCGGAGACTGGTAGTTCCGGTTTAAGCGAGTAGAGAGAAATTCTAGGAAAATCCGGAGTTTCGTTAATCTTGAGACGCGATGACGATTGATTAGCTTCGGTTAATCGAGAAGTCACTGATGCCCTGCTTCCAGGAAAACTCTCTAAACTTCAGGTCTGTTAGAACCGTACCGCAAACCGACACAGGTGGACAGGTAGAGAATACTAAGGCGATGAGACAACTTGGGTGAAGGAACTAGGCAAATTGGCACCGTAACTTCGGGAGAAGGTGCACCTTTTTTGGTGAGTGGATTTACTCCACAAGCTGAGGGAGGTTGAAAGAAACTGGTGGTTGCGACTGTTTATCAAAAACACAGCACTCTGCGAACTCGAAAGAGGATGTATAGGGTGTGACGCCTGCCCGGTGCCGGAAGGTTAATTGAAGTGGTTAACTTGCGCTGAGATGGTTTTTAAGAACGAAGTAGAGAGAATAATAACTCGAAGATAAAACTTAAAAGCCATGTCAGCGCAGGTGAAGCTGCGGATCGAAGCCCCGGTAAACGGCGGCCGTAACTATAACGGTCCTAAGGTAGCGAAATTCCTTGTCGGGTAAGTTCCGACCTGCACGAATGGCGTAACGACAGCCACACTGTCTCCACCCAAGGCTCAGTGAAATTGAAATCGCTGTGAAGATGCAGCGTACCCGCGGCAAGACGGAAAGACCCCGTGCACCTTTACTACAGCTTTACACTGAACTTTGAATTTGACTGTGTAGCCTAGGTGGGAGACTTTGAAGCGCGTTCGCTAGAATGCGTGGAGTCGGAAGGTGAAATACCACCCCGTGAAAGTCGGAGTTCTAACCTAGCGTTCTTATCGAGCGTGGGGACCGTGTATGGTGGGTAGTTTGACTGGGGCGGTCTCCTCCTAAAGAGTAACGGAGGAGCACGAAGGTACCCTCAGCGCGGTCGGACATCGCGCATTGCGTGTAATGGCACAAGGGTGCTTGACTGCGAGACAAACACGTCGAGCAGGTGCGAAAGCAGGTCATAGTGATCCGGTGGTTCCGAATGGAAGGGCCATCGCTTAACGAATAAAAGGTACGCCGGGGATAACAGGCTGATACCGCCCAAGAGTTCATATCGACGGCGGTGTTTGGCACCTCGATGTCGGCTCATCACATCCTGGGGCTGAAGCAGGTCCCAAGGGTATGGCTGTTCGCCATTTAAAGTGGTACGCGAGCTGGGTTCAGAACGTCGTGAGACAGTTCGGTCCCTATCTGCCGTGGGCGCTGGAGATTTGAGAGGAGCTACGCCTAGTACGAGAGGACCGGCGTGGAGGTACCGCTGGTGGTCCGGTTGTTTCGCCAGAAGCATAGCCGGGTAGCTACGTACCGACAGGATAACCGCTGAAAGCATCTAAGCGGGAAGCCTCCCTCAAGATAAGATCTCCCGAGAATTTAATTCTCCTAAAGGTTTGTTGTAGACGACAACGTCGATAGGTGGGATGTGTAAGTGCAGTAATGTATTGAGCTAACCCATACTAATTAACCGTGAGGCTTGATTTGAGAATCCAACTGGTTACTTTTAAGAAGTAAATCAATTGGTTGTTGAATGAAGACATACCACAAACAAGAGATACAATAGAAAGAACGGTGCAAACGCTTCTTACAGATTATTTGTTTTGGTTTGAGATTTAAAACGCTCAAACAAAAAGGTTTCGCTAGCTATGTAAATAGCTAGACAACGATTGCCTGGCGACCTTAGCGAGTAGGTCCCACCTGATCCCATTCCGAACTCAGAAGTGAAACTACTCTGCGCCAATGATACTTTGGGGTTTCCCCCATGGGAAAGTAGGGCATTGCCAGGCTATTTAACACTAAAAACCCGCTTAACCGCGGGTTTTTTTTAATTCAAATTTTTTCTATGACTCTTTCTTCTTTTAATTCATTTTCGAAATCAGCTTTCTGTTAGCCGATCACTACCCCGTCTGGAGTGACTATACCCCAGAGGTCACATTTAGTCCCGGCGTCGTTAGTAAATCCATCACTATAAGTGCTAAGAAACCCTGGGCGCCCCAGGTCATTCCCATCTTTGGAACAGCAAGTTGCCCCATGATTTTCCATCATCTTTTTGCATCATTCCCCCGCCGCTTTCGCATACTGATTGTTCATATCCTTAAATGAACCCCAGTGTTTGGTATAATTGTAAGTCTCGTTATAGCCTTGTGCCGCCATCGCGCTGCTCGGCAGGATTGCTACAGTAGCCAATGCCATTGCTCCTAAACAAGTAAGTATTTTTGATTTTGTTTTCATATTAATTTACTCCATTAAAATAATTGATAGCAGGGTTATTTTAAGCTAATTTTTTAAACAAAAGTTAATTTATGACCACTAAATATGGAAAATCTATAAATGGTAGATTGTTGAATGATACTTTGGGGTTTTCCCTATCATGTAGGGCATTGTCAGACTTATTACACTGAAAAACCCACTTAATTGCGGGTTTTTTTATTTAATTTTTCACTTTTAAATATTAACTGAATGCTGGGTTAAAATTTAAATATATTCAAGCTATTTGAACCACTAAAGTCATTTAACGGAAAGTCTTTTTTAAATTGCTGTATAAAAAAATGACTGGCGGCATCGCACGGTTTATCGCTTGCATAATTGTTACGAGGGACAGTTGAATTAGCAGGTGAATGCGTTGAGTTAATTGAATGATAGGCAGCTATTTGTTCCGGTTGTCGTATAAGCGGTATCTGTTCTTGGTGATTTTTATTTGGCATGCGTATTTTTTCCTTATATCTATACCTAAGTGAGTAGGGGCAGTATATAATAAGATGATTCCCCGAAACACTATCCATGATTAAACTTGTAATTTTATGGCTTCATCCGTTAAAAAAATCAAAGTCGCTGTGCTTTATGGTGGCCGTTCGGCTGAACATGAAGTTTCTTTACAATCTGCTGCGGCTGTTATAAAAAATTTAGATAAAAATAAGTTTGAAGTCATTCCTGTTGCAATTGATAAGCAGGGGCATTGGTTACTGAATGATCTGAAACAATTCCCTTTAGATGAATCAGCGCCTGTAAAAACCAGTGTGTCAAAAGCGCTTTTTGTGCCAGAGACAATCATGAATCAAAAAGAATTTTTTTGTGATGTGGTGTTTCCTGTTTTGCACGGTTCTTTTGGTGAAGATGGCACGATGCAAGGCTTATTGGAAATTTTGGGTCTTCCCTATGTAGGCGCGAACGTATTGGGATCAGCCATCGGTATGGACAAAGTGATTGCTAAACGTTTAGCGCAAGCGGATAAAATTCCTGTTGTTCCCTTTGTTACGTTTAATGTAGGCGAATGGGAAATAAATCAAACTTCTCTACAAAAAAAAATTGAAAAAGAGCTAGATTATCCCTTGTTTGTTAAACCCGTGAATGCGGGTTCAAGTTTCGGTATTACTAAAGTGAAAAAGGCCGCTGATTTGTTTGCGGCGATTAATCTAGCGGCGGAATTTGATACAAAAATTTTAGTTGAGCAAGCGTTAGTGGTGCGTGAAATTGAGGCAGCTGTTTTAGAAAACTTATCGTTTGGTGAAGAACCGTTAGTCAGTGTTTTAGGTGAAATTAATCCTCAGCATGAATTTTATTCCTATGAGGCCAAATACCTCGATGACAAGGGTGCAGAGTTGATTATTCCTGCGGTACTTCAGGAAGGGCAATCTGAGAAAATAAAAAAATTAGCAGCAAAGGTTTTTACTAGCTTAGCGTGTCAAGGCATGGCTAGAGTCGATTTTTTTATGGAAGAAGCAACGCAAAAAATTTATTTAAACGAAATTAATACCATTCCTGGGTTTACTAAAATTAGTATGTATCCCAAATTATGGGAAGCGTCCGGCCTTTCTTATCAGCAACTTTTAACGCACCTTATCGAATTAGCACTGGCACGGCATCAGCGTTTATCTGAGTTGAAACAAAGCAAATTATTATAAAACTTAACTGATAATGACTATTATGGTAAATACCGAATGGGACATTATCTTGAGTTTAGACACTTAACTGTTAACATGCGAATCCTAGCGGCATTCAGTGTCACCAGATAAGGAGTTTATTATGTTACTTCCAGCGATGAGACAGGAAAGCATTGTGAAAGCAATGCGAAGTCGAAGAGCCCGCGATAGGCGTGCGTTGACGGGCGAAGCAGGAAACGCATCACGCCGTAAAGTCATTTGTGGGAGGCACGGGCATGAACTCCGAAGGAGTGAGTGCGTGCCGGACGCAGGACGTATCGCGGCCTAATTTCAGTCGCGTCATGCGAACGAATTTCGGGGACACGATGGCCGAAATTCTTCGGGAGCATAGCGACTCACTTGAAGACCTAAAGACTCTCTATGATCCTAAAAGCTTTAAAGGTGTTGGCTCTCAAACCAGAACCGATATAATCAATACTATTAATTACGATATAGAAGGATTGACTCAAGAAGAAGGCGGAGAGTTTACTTATCAAGAGCTTTGTAATGGATTACATTATTTAATTGCTACCAACAAAGATCTACATGCTTATATTGAGCGAAATAAATCTCAAGCTTCATCTTCTGATCCTTTTATTATCCCCTCCAGTAAATTACGCGATTTAGGGATAGATTTGCTTATAAGTCAACCTATTTCCTGTTTAGCCGAAAGTCCCTTCGAATATTTAATGCATTTAGTATTTTTAGAAATTTCTTATTATTGTCTTGGTGATGAGATGAGAGAGCCGCTAATTGCTTTTGTACTCTTGTACGTTCTAGCAGTGACTTATGGGCTATGCCAGGTTATTTATAAAAATATCCGTGACATGCTAAAAAATGAAGAGCCTAGCGTCGTTAAAATTGCAAAGATCATTACAAATTTAATTTTTTTTATTGGAGTAACGGTAGCAGCATGGTTTTATATACCAAGTATCTATTTTATGTCAAGTGTCTATGTAGTGAATAGCGTTTTAGCTTTCTTTTGCGGGACAGTGGCGGCCGCTTTATTTTCCTATGTGAATAAAAAAATGCTTTGTTTCCCTAACAAACAAGAAAATCCGCCTGGATTGATAAAACCTTCGGAGGAGTTGCTAAAAGAATTGGAAGTTACTAAAGGAATTCTACAATATGTTAGAGAAGGAGATGATAAAGAGATCTGTATGGAATTTGTGAAAGCAGTGGTTAGGTTGCATATTAAATCTATTAGCAAACTAGAGGATGTTGAAAATTCCTTATATGAAAGCGCCTCATCTGTAGGAGGGCATGGGTCGTTTTTTCCCATGCAATCTGCTAATGATGCTGATAAGCGCATAGAAGATAGCCCTACTTGTAGTGTTCAAAATAATGGCTAGAAATACCCGGGGATTATTTTTTTAATATAGGTTGACACCTCTCCGAGTAGAGTTTTTCTGGCGCTAGAAACTCGCCAATAAAGGCCGATAGTTCTTGATGGTTTTGGCGAACTAAACGGAATGTAAACAATGTTGTCGTTTGTTTGCTGGGCTAATTTCGGCATGAGTGTGATACCGTTTCCACTCGCTACCATATGACGTAATGTTTCTAGGCTAGTGGCACGGAAGTTTTGCATTTCGCTGACATTGATTTTGTGACAAATATCCAGCGTTTGTCCACGCATACAATGTCCTTCTTCCAGTAATAATACATTTTGTTGATCCAGGTCATGTTGTTTTACGGTTTTTTGAGCACTTAAAGGATGTTTAGCGGGTGCAGCGAGTAAAAATTCTTCTTCAAATAATACCGCATGAGTGAGACTGGGTTCTACAACAGGAAGGGCTAAAAAAGCCGCGTCTAGTGCGCCAGTTTTTAATTTTGGGATGAGCAATGCAGTTTGTTCTTCCACCAGATAAAAACGCAGCTTAGGAAATTGGCTGGCTAAAGCAGGCATCAGTAGAGGGAGCAAATAGGGCGCCAGTGTCGGAATAATGCCGATTTTTAATTCACCGCCATAAGGATCTTCTGCCAATTTTGCCAGCGCATAGATTTGATCCGCTTGTTCCAAGATATGCTGGGCCTTTTCAGTAATGGCTATACCGATAGGGGTTAATAAGACGGATTTATTACTCCGTTCTAGTAGCTTGACGCCTAGGTCAGCTTCCAATTTTTTGATTTGCATGCTCAAAGCAGGCTGGCTGACAAAACAGGCTTCAGCGGCCCTGCCAAAATGCTGATATTTGCTGAGTGCGACTAAGTATTTTAGGTCTCGTATATTCATTACCTGGCCATTAATAAGGTTATCTTATCGATAGTATAATAACAATATATTATACTTATCAAGTGGTTTTGGGTACTTTAGGCGCTCAAATTATGAATTTAGGAGAATAACAATATGTTAACAGTTGGTGAAAAGTTTCCAGAATTTGCTATGAAGGCGGTCGTATCGTCGAATATAGCGGATGCTTTTACAGATATTAGCCATAAAACACACCAAGGTAAATGGCAAGTGTTTTTCTTTTGGCCCAAAGACTTTACCTTTGTTTGTCCCACTGAAATTGCTGCATTTGGCCAGTTAAATACCGATTTTGCTGATCGTGATGCGGTTTTATTAGGTGTGAGTACCGACTCTGAGTTTGTACATTTAGCTTGGAGACAGCAAAAAGAAGAATTAAAGGATCTACCTTTTCCTATGTTAGCGGATATTAAACGCGAATTAACAGAAGGACTTGGCATTTTAGATAAGAATGAAGGTGTGGCTCAGCGTGCGACCTTTATTGTTGATCCAGAAGGTATTATCCGATTTGTGATGGTAACGGATCTGAATGTAGGCCGTAACCCTAAAGAAGTATTGCGTGTATTAGATGCGCTGCAAACGGATGAACTTTGTCCTTGTAACTGGCAGAAAGGCGAAGAAACCATCAATGTAGCCTAAAGTAATGCAAAGGGCTGAGAACACGAGCTTTTGCTTGTGTTCTCAGCCCTTTAATCGGTGCCGTGAGTCTAAACGATTGGGAGACGAATTATGATGAGTTTTGAACAAGTGAGTCGCTATGCTCCCGAAGAATTTCGGCCATCGTGTCCCCGAAATTCGTTCGCATGACGCGACTGAAATTAGGCCGCGATACGTCCTGCGTCCGGCACGCACTCACTCCTTCGGAGTTCATGCCCGTGCCTCCCACAAATGACTTTACGACGTGATGCGTTTCCTGCTTCGCCCGTCAACGCACGCCTATCGCGGGCTCTTCGACTTCGCATTGCTTTCACAATGCTTTCCTGTCTCATCGGAAGTAAAAAATAAGCTATTAGACAGTGCAAAAGATATTAAATTAAATATCGCCACGACTTTTACAGATGAAGGTACGGATTTAAATAAAAGCCAACTCGGTGGTATTGCCTTAGCGTCCGCTTATGCGATTAAAAATCCAACATTGATTAAATCGGTGCTTGCTGAAGTGAGAAAACGTCTTCATGGTTTAAATAAATAAGAAAATAGTTTATAAAGGTAGGGATAAAAATCCTAAAAAAAAGAAAATGTCCTACCCAAGCGATATAAGCACCAAGCAGTGGAAACTAATTAAAGGATATTTTAAATGCGGTAAATACGGAAATCGTAGAAAGTATTCGAAAAGAACCCTTGTGAATGCAGTTTTCTACATAACAAAAACCGGATGTCAATGGCGTCAATTACCGAGTAATTTTCCACCCTGGAAAACAGTCTATAGTTTTTTTATGCGAGCTAAAGTTCAAGGGACATGGGAAAAGATAATGGAAAGTTTAGTAGAGAAGAGCCGAGTAGGCATGGGTAAAGCTCCTAAACCAAAGTATAGTTTAATTGATTCACAAAGTGTTAAAACAACGTCTGCCGCGAAAGAACGTGGTATTGATGGCGGAAAAAAAAATAAAGGGCTGAAAAAGGCACATTGTCACTGACACGCAAGGGCATATTTTGCAGGTGACTGTGCATGCAGCTAACACCCATGATACGGTAGGCGGATGTAAAGTTTTTGAACAAGCTGTGCAAAAATATCCAAGTTTAGGGGTGTTTGTGCCGATGCAGGTTATAGAAAAACAATGGAAATATTCGTTATAAATACATTAAAGAGAACCATTGAAATTTCTTGCCGGATAACAAAAAAATGGTCTCTTTTGCCTAAGCGGTGGGTGATAGAAAGGACTTTCTCATGGCTTAATCATTTTCGTAGGTTATCAAAAGATTACGAAATCACCACTTCTTCTGCTGAAAATTACGTTATGATCTCTCATTCGATTGGGCTGCTTCGACGCTTATTCAAACCATGAAGACGTTTTCTGAGTTATCTCTCATAAGCGGAAATTGAAGCTGCAAAATCAGCGGCAACGATTATGGCGATCGATGAGACAGGAAAGCATTGTGAAAGCAATGCGAAGTCGAAGAGCCCGCGATAGGCGTGCGTTGACGGGCGAAGCAGGAAACGCATCACGCCGTAAAGTCATTTGTGGGAGGCACGGGCATGAACTCCGAAGGAGTGAGTGCGTGCCGGACGCAGGACGTATCGCGGCCTAATTTCAGTCGCGTCATGCGAACGAATTTCGGGGGCACGATGGCCGAAATTCTTCGGGAGCATAGCGACTCACTTGGAATAATATTTATTATAGATTTATTCATTTAGTAAATGATAAAACGTTTGCTAGTATGCCAGCGCGTTTACGCATGAATGTGATCGGCAATTCGGGTATTGATAAACTTGATTTTGAATTAAGTTGTTTAGCGGTATCAGCGATTAATGGTTGTGGTATGTGTATAGAAGCGCACACACAACAATTAATAAAAGCCGGTATCAGTAAATTAGCGATTCAATCGAGCATACGCATTGCGGCGGTGTTAAATGCGATGGCTGCCTGTTTAGAAATTTCTCAATATTAATTTAATTGAATAGAATCTAAATTATTATTGATATTCAATTCAGTTATTAAACTAGAAAAACCCCCGCTTAGCGCTATGCTAAGCGGGGGTTTTTTATTTTTTAATTATTCCATATCTATTTTTTCGATTAATCATCCTCCTTCTGTCATGTATGTGATAGGGTATTGCTATCTAACCTTATTTTTAATCTGTCGCGTTTTATTTCGTAGGCAGTTTATTCTTAATAATAATAAAAGGAGTTATTTATGCCGAATACGCAATCTGCTATTAAAATTTCTGTCGATAACCGCCCCAGTGATCAAGTGAGTCGCTATGCTCCCGAAGAATTTCGGCCATCGTGTCCCCGAAATTCGTTCGCATGACGCGACTGAAATTAGGCCGCGATACGTCCTGCGTCCGGCACGCACTCACTCCTTCGGAGTTCATGCCCGTGCCTCCCACAAATGACTTTACGGCGTGATGCGTTTCCTGCTTCGCCCATCAACGCACGCCTATCGCGGGCTCTTCGACTTCGCATTGCTTTCACAATGCTTTCCTGTCTCATCGATAGAGTGCAGCGCCATGCGAGAGTGATCGATGAGCATGAGGCGCCTATCAGTAGTTCGGCAACGAGGCCTAGCTTTGGATACAAGAACTTTTTTCTGCCGGTATAGCCGCTTTTAATAGCGGCAAGCAGTGGATGCAGCAGAGATTATTTACATTCGAGAGTAAAGTCCCTGCGGCTAACGTTGCTTATTATTCACAAGATACAAACCAAGCTAAGTTCTTTAAGCCAGCGCCACCACTCCTACCTAACAACACGCAAGCGTCATCATTGAGCGCGGTTGATTATTCACGGCTTGATGTAAACGCTAACTTGTTGCTAGCGACGCTTCTTTTTACACGTCAAAAGTCAAAAATGTTTGTGGAGGCACCATTAACAGCGCTTGACGAATTGGATCATTCTGTTAAACGAGCGCTACTTAAGTATCAAAAATTAAATTAAGCTTGGATATAAAAGCAGCTCGATTTATGGCGAGCCATCTGGCTTAATTTGATTAAAAATGTGCGGTAGTTTGTCAGCTAATGCCTTATCGATAGTTAAGGCATTCGGCTCAAAAACAAAAGGACGTCTAGGGTAAATTCTATCGTTTACCCAATGCGGCGACCAATCCGTCGTGGTTTTAATACATTCCGCGGTAAAACCTTTCAAGTGAAATTTTTTTTCTATTTCTAAACAGCCCGATAAGAAAATGTCGACGTAGGATTCTATGAGGGGGTATTTTTCTGAAGGTTTAGCCATAAATTCAGGTTTTGTTTCATAAATCCAGAATTGACCGTTTGGTAAAGGATGATGATCCAAGGTATGAATAGAGGAGGTTGGCACAGCGACACGGCAGTAATACTTTTCTCGTTTATCATAATTTTTTATCATGCTAGGTGTGGCTAAACGAAAGATGGTGCCATTAAAGTGCGCATTTGGCTGTTTAACAATACCGAGGTACGTGGTACTTAAGCCTACAGATAACCCTGTTGCAAACCAACCGCGTTGGTAGTTATCAATCATCACCGGTCTATTTTCACCGCTGGTGTTGTCAGTTTTATTCTTGGAGGTGGTTTCCATCAAAGAACCATAGCCAATGATATATTGAGGCAGTTTATCCTGAGGCGTTGGATGGCAAAGACAATCCGTGTTATCCGCATAGGACTTTGTAATGGCGGCTAACATTAAAAGTAAAGAAGTGCTTAAACGAGAAATCAGCATAGTTAATCTCATGTAATGACAAGCTAGGTTTTTTAATAATAAGTATGGAATTTTAATACTTGAAGGTTGTATACTAGCCGGCAAATTAATCGGGATTGCTAAAATACCATGTTGCAGCTTTATTTTCCCATTCTTGTTTTTATTGCCTTTGGCTTATTTGTTGGCGTTGCGGCGTTAGCTATTGGCCGATTGGTAGCGCCTAGTCGGCCTGACGAAGCGAAATTATCCCCTTATGAATGCGGATTTCCCGGTGTTAGTGATGCACGTTTGCCTTTCGATATACGTTATTATTTAGTGGCTATTCTCTTTATTATTTTTGACTTAGAGACCGCTTTTTTATTTCCTTGGGCCGTTTCCTTAAGACATATCGGTACACCCGGCTTGACTGCAATGGGGATTTTTATTGGGCTTTTATTTATTGGTTTTGTTTATGAGTGGAAAAAAGGGGCTTTAGAGTGGGAATAGATCCTTTATTACAACAACAAGGGTTTGTAACGACTTCGATGGACAAGCTGTTGGCTTGGGCACGCAGTGGATCTTTATGGCCTATGTCGTTTGGTTTGGCGTGCTGTGCCGTAGAAATGATGCACTCAGCGGCATCGCGTTATGATTTAGATCGTTTTGGTACGGTTTTTAGACCGAGCCCTAGACAATCCGATGTGATGATTGTGGCGGGAACCCTGTGTAATAAAATGGCGCCAGCACTGCGTAAAGTCTACGATCAAATGGCCGAGCCACGTTGGGTTATTTCCATGGGCTCTTGTGCGAATGGCGGAGGCTATTACCACTATTCTTATTCAGTGGTTCGCGGCTGTGATCGCATTGTCCCTGTTGATATTTATGTACCGGGTTGTCCTCCCACGGCAGAAGCTTTAGTCTATGGCGTGATACAGTTACAAAATAAAATTAAAAAAACCCGTTTTATTGAGCGTAACTAATGTCTGAAAATAATGCACTGATGCAATCGCTTCGGGATCGTTTTCCTGAGCTCGTTGATGGTTTAAACATTAAACTGGAAGAAATTACCTTAGAAGTAGCGAGGGAAAAACTACTTGAGGTTTGCGTCGCATTAAGAGATGAAGCAGATTTTAAATTTGAATTGTTAGTGGATGTGTGTGTGGTTGACTATAAGGATTATGGTATCAGTGAATGGCGAACCGAGCGCTCTACCTTCACGGGTTTTGAACGCGGTGTTGATAGTAGCGGCCAAGAACATCCGGTGCATTGGAATAAGCCTCGTTTTGGGGTGGTGTTGCATTTACTGTCGATAACCCATAACCATCGTTTGCGCCTGCGCGTGTTTGCGGAAGGCGAACCACCTTATGTACCTTCGGTCAATGATATTTGGTCAGCAGCTAATTGGTTTGAACGCGAAGCATTTGATTTATATGGTGTGGTATTTGAAGGCCATCCGGATCTACGACGTTTATTAACCGATTATGGTTTTGTGGGTCATCCTTTCCGAAAAGATTTTCCTTTAAGTGGTCATGTGGAAGTTCGCTATGATGCGAATCAAGGGCGGGTTATTTATCAGCCGGTTACGATCACGCCACGCACCTTAGTCGCAAAGACAATCCGTAAATCACCGAACGAATTACCTTCTGCGCCTGCTGAGAAACCTAATAATGCCTGAGATACGTAATTACACCCTAAATTTTGGTCCGCAACATCCAGCTGCGCATGGTGTTTTGCGTTTGATATTAGAGCTGGACGGCGAGGTCATACAATCCGCTGATCCGCATATTGGGTTATTGCACCGTGCGACAGAAAAGCTCGCCGAATCCAAACCCTATAATCAAAATATCGGTTATATGGATCGTTTGGACTACGTTTCCATGATGTGTAATGAACATGCGTATGTACTCGCGATTGAAAAAATGCTCGGTGTGACGCCACCGAAGCGTGCGCAATACATTCGAGTCCTATTTGATGAGATTACTCGATTGCTTAATCATTTATTGTGGTTGGGTGCGCATGCCTTAGATATCGGCGCAATGACGGTTTTTCTATACTGTTTCCGTGAACGTGAAGATTTAATTGATTGCTATGAAGCGGTTTCCGGTTCGCGTATGCATGCGACGTATTATCGCCCAGGTGGTGTTTATCGTGATTTGCCGAATAAGATGCCGCAATATAAGCCTTCACAATGGCATAACGAAAAAGAAACCCGCACACTGAATGCGAATCGGGATGGCAGCTTATTAGATTTTATCGCCGATTTCGCAGCGCGCTTTCCTAAGTTAATCGATGATTATGAAACCTTATTAACGGATAACCGAATTTGGAAACAGCGTACGGTGGGTATTGGTGTGCTGACGCCGGAAAGAGCGATGCAGTTAGGTTGTACCGGTCCTATTTTACGTGGCTCGGGTGTGGCGTGGGATCTACGCAAAAAACAACCGTATGAAGTGTATGATGAACTCGATTTTGATATTCCGATTGGTCTTAACGGCGATTGTTATGATCGTTACCTGGTTCGCGTCGAAGAAATGCGTCAATCCACACGTCTGATTAAACAATGCGTTGAATGGTTAGCGCATAATCCTGGACCAGTGATAATTGATGATTATAAAATTGCGCCGCCGCATCGTGTAGATATGAAAGCGGATATGGAATCACTGATCCACCATTTTAAATTATTTAGCGAAGGTTATTGTGTACCGCCCGGCGAAGCGTATGCGGCGATTGAACATCCCAAAGGTGAGTTTGGTGTTTATATGGTATCCGATGGTGCGAATAAACCGTATCGCGTCAAAATACGTGCCGCCGGTTTTCCACATTTAGCAGCCTTGAATGAAATGACATCCGGACATATGATAGCCGACCTAGTGGCGATACTTTCGAGTCTCGATATAGTATTTGGGGAAATCGATCGATGAATATACTCTTCGCACTTGAATTTTCGGCGGCGTTCCCGCTCAACTCGCAATCCTCATGTATGTTGTATACACTCCGGTTGCTTCATTTCCGCGGCGCCTTGCCGAAAAATCAATTGCTGTGAGTATAAAACGATGAACAACACAGTGACTTTATCAGAAAGTTTAAAAGCAGACATTGATACATGGACAAAAAAATTTCCGCCGGAACGACGACAATCCGCGGTATTACCTGTCTTGACCTTAGCGCAAGATGCCAATCAAGGTTATTTATCCAGAGAATTGATTGATGCGGTAGCCGATTATTTAAATATGTCACGCGTGACGGCGTATGAAGTCGCTACTTTTTATTCCATGTATGAACTTAAGCCAGTGGGTCGGCATAAGATTGGCGTTTGCACGAACGTTTCTTGTATGTTGCGTGGCTGCGATAAGATCGTTAAACACTTAAAAGATCGTTTACAAATTAATTTTGGCGAAACGACAGCAGATGGCAAATTTACGTTGAAGGAAGTGGAATGCTTGGGTGCGTGTGCAAATGCGCCGGTCGTTCATATTGGGCAGCGTTATTACGAAGATTTAACGCCAAAAAAAATAGATGAAATCTTGGATAGCTGTGATGGCCAATGATATTTGTTTTCGTACCTTACATCTAGATCAACCTTGGAGCTTAGCCAGTTATCGATCGGTAGGCGGCTATGAGGTTTTAGAGAAAATTTTACGTGAGAAAACGCCGCCGGAGCAAATTATTGCGGAGTTAAAGACCTCGTGTTTACGTGGTCGTGGTGGCGCCGGTTTTCCAACCGGTTTGAAGTGGAGCTTTATTTCACGTACAGCGCCTGGGCAAAAATATGTCTTATGTAACTCCGATGAAGGTGAGCCAGGTACCTGCAAAGATAGAGATATCATGCGTTACAATCCCCATCAATTGATTGAAGGCATGATTATTGCGGGCTACGTGATGGGCGCCACCATTGGCTACAATTATATCCGTGGCGAATATTATGAACCCTTTGATCGCTGCGAAGCCGCTTTGCAAGAAGCCGAAGCGGCCGGTTATTTAGGTAAAAATCTTTTAGGTTCTGGTTTTGATTTTGAACTTTATAATCACCTCGGTGCGGGTGCTTATATCTGCGGTGAAGAAACGGCGTTAATGGAATCCTTAGAAGGAAAAAAAGGTTTTCCGCGTTTCAAGCCACCTTTTCCTGCCAATTATGGTTTATACGGTCGACCAACCACGATTAACAATACCGAAACCTTAGCCTCCGTGCCTGTGATATTACAAAAAGGTGGCCAATGGTTTTTGGAGTTAGGCATTCCGAATAATGGTGGTTGCAAACTCTTTAGTGTGAGTGGACACGTTAATAAACCGGGTAACTATGAAGTGCCTTTAGGCATGCCTTTTACCGAGCTATTAGCTTTAGCGGGCGGTATGAAAGACGGTAAACAATTAAAGGCCGTTATTCCCGGTGGTTCTTCTATGCCCGTCTTGCCTGGGCACGCCATGTTAAATGCCACCATGGATTATGATTCGATTAGCAAAGCCGGTTCTATGTTAGGTTCCGGTGCGGTGATCATTATGGATGAGACTACGTGCATGGTGAAAATTTTAACGCGTATTGCGCATTTTTATAAAGAAGAATCCTGCGGCCAATGTACACCTTGCCGAGAAGGAACGGGTTGGATGTGGCGTGTGTTGCATCGTATTGAGCACGGAGAAGGGCGTTTACAAGATTTAGACTTATTAGAAAGTGTGGCCGGCAAAATTATGGGCCATACCATTTGTGCCTTAGGTGATGCAGCGGCTATGCCCGTACAAAGTTTTATTAAGCACTTTAGAAGTGAATTTATTGAACACATTGAACATAAACGTTGTCCGGTGGGAGATCCACACGAATGCTAATTTTTGAGGATACTCACAGCAATGGGATTTTTGGCAAGGCGCCGCGAAAACGAAGCCACCGCAGTGTATGCATGATACATAAGGATGGCGAGTTAAGCGGGAACGTAGGCAAAAATTCAAGTGCGAAGAGTATGAAACGATGATAGATATTGAAATAGATGGTCGACCCTTACAGGTAGAACAAAATACCACGATTATTGAAGCCGCTGATCAAGTCGGTATTTATATTCCACGTTTTTGTTACCATAAAAAATTGTCCATTGCGGCCAACTGCCGCATGTGTTTAGTGGAAGTAGAAAAATCAGGAAAACCTTTACCCGCGTGCGCAACACCTGTGACGGCGGGTATGAAGGTATTTACTGAGTCTTCTAAAGCGAAAGAAGCACAGCGTTCGGTGATGGAATTTTTACTCATTAACCATCCTTTAGATTGCCCTATTTGCGATCAGGGCGGTGAATGCGAATTACAAGATTTATCTTTAGGTTATGGGCAATCCATTTCACGTTTTACGGAAGGTAAACGTTCCGTAAAAGACGATAATTTAGGTAGCTTAATTTCAACGGAGATGACGCGTTGTATTCAATGTACGCGTTGTGTGCGTTTTGGTCAGGAAGTCGCGGGACTTAAAGAATTAGGCACATTGAATCGGGGTGAAAATCTTCAGATTGGTACCTATATCGAACACAGCGTAGAATCTGAATTGTCGGGTAACATTATTGATTTGTGTCCCGTTGGTGCATTAACGTCAAAGCCTTTTCGTTTTAGTGCACGTGCTTGGGAATTACAACAATCACCTTCTATTGCACCACATGATTGTTTAGGTTCTAACCTTTATTTGCATACACGCCGAGAAGAAGTCATGCGTGCGGTGCCACGAGAAAATGAAAGTATTAATGAAACCTGGTTGTCGGATAGAGATCGTTATAGTTATTTAGGCATTCATAGTGCTAATCGCCTCACCAAACCCTATGTCAAAGAGAATGGACAATGGTTTATCGTGGATTGGGAATTAGCCTTAGAAAAAGTGATGCATGGATTTCAAGCCGTCCTAGAAAAAGAAGGGGCTGGATCATTAGGCGCATTAGCGTCGCCGAGTAGTACCACCGAAGAGCTTTATCTTTTACAGAAACTATGGCGCGGTTTAGGATCACAAAATATTGATCACCGTTTACATCAAACTGATACCCGTCATCAAGATCAAGTCGCGCTTTTTCCGGCGGGAATAAATTTAGCGGAACTAGAACAACAAGAATTTATTTTATTAGTCGGATCGAATATCCGCCGTGAACAACCCTTAGCGTCAAACAGGCTGCGTAAAGCACAATTAGCGGGCACTAAAATAGCCAGTATTAATTGTTTGGATATTGAATTTCCTTTTCAATTAAATGAAAAGATTATTATTCCGCCGCATGAATTGCCGTTTGTTTTAGCCGGTATTGCAAAAGCCTTAGCGGGTGATGTTGCACCTGCACAATGGGCTGATATTCCGATCAGTTCAGCGCAAAAGAAATTAGCAGAAAAATTAAAATCTAAAAAATCCGTCATTATTTTAGGTGCTATTGCACAGAATCATCCACAAGCCGCAGCGATCACACAACTTTGCGAATGGATTGCTGAGCACAGCGATACGGTACGTTGTGTGGTGATGACGGAAGGCGCGAACAGTGCCGGTGCTTGGTTGGCGGGCGCGCTGCCGCATCGATTACCCGGTGGTGGTGGTGTTACTAAGCCCGGTTTATCCGCGCATGAAATGTTTAATTCGGCATTAAAAGCTTATTTGCTTCTCAATATTGAGCCTTCTTTAGATTGTGCGAATCCGATTCAGGCCGTAAAAGCATTACGACAAGCGGATTGGGTGGTTGCTTTATCACCTTATAAATCAAATTATTTATTAGAGCATGCGCATATCATCTTACCGATGACGAGCTTTGCAGAAACGAGCGGTAGCTTTGTGAATATAGCGGGTGAATGGCAAGGTTTTACTCCAGCGATACCGCCTTTAGGTCAAGCAAAACCGGCTTGGGAAATTTTGCAAACACTGAGTAACTTAGCGGGATTAGCTGATTTTAATCATGCCACGCATGATTTTATTCGCGATGAGCTAAGCGCGGTGGTTAAAAAACAATCCTCAACCGCTAAATCTTCATTGCCGCATTTAGTAAAACAGCCATCAGCCAGCATTACACGTATTACCGAATGGCCTTTATATCGCATCGATAGTTTAGTGCGTCGTTCACCCGCACTACAAGCGGCTGCGGGTAATGATCGGGTGGGTGTGGCGATGAACATACATTTAGCCACTGCATTACAGCTTAAAGAAGGTCAAATGGTAGGGATTAAACAAGGTACAGGGCAGGCGAGTTTAGCGGTGCTAATTGATGAACGTCTTCCTAATGACTGTGTGTGGATTCCCGCTGCTTGTGAAGAAACAGTTAGCTTGGGCGAATCTTTTGGAGCGGTTGAAATCCATGCTGAATGATTTACTTTTATTACTTTGGATCATTATTAAGATCGTTATTATTACGATCCCGTTACTATTGACGGTGGCGTATTTAACCTTAGCTGAGCGTAAAGGTATTGGTTATATCCAGGCCCGAATTGGACCTAATCGGGTAGGGCCACTGGGGCTTTTACAACCCATTGCCGACGTCGTTAAGTTAATTACAAAAGAAATTATTGTTCCTTCTGCTTCTAATCGTTATTTATTTATTATCGCGCCGATTGTGACGATTGCACCTGCTTTAGCCGCTTGGGCGGTGATCCCGTTTAGTGAAGGTTTAGCTTTAACACAAATTAATGCGGGCGTGCTTTATCTTTTTGCGATCACGTCTTTAGGTGTTTACGGTATTCTGATTGCCGGTTGGGCCACCAATTCAAAATATGCCTTGCTCGGTGCATTACGTGCGGCGGCACAAACTATTTCGTATGAAATTGCGATGGGATTTGCATTTGTGGGTGTTTTATTGGCGGCCGGTAGCATGAATTTGCATGATATCGTGATAAAACAAGACGGTGGACTTTGGCATTGGTTTTGGTTGCCGTTGTTACCGTTGTTTATTACTTATTGGATTTCCGGTATTGCAGAAACAAATCGTGCACCGTTTGATTTAGCCGAAGGTGAATCTGAAATAGTGGCCGGCTTTCACGTGGAATATTCAGGCATTGCGTTTGCATTATTCTTTCTCGCCGAATACATGAATATGATTTTAATTGCGGCGATTGCATCCTTACTTTTTTTAGGGGGTTGGTTATCACCGTTCCAAGGAATTCCTGTTTTAGATAAAGCATTTTTATGGGTTCCTGGTATCATCTGGTTGTTTTTAAAAATGGCGGTTTTTTTGTGGCTATTCATTTGGTCACGTGCCACATTTCCACGCTATCGTTATGATCAATTAATGCGTTTAGGCTGGAAGATTTTAATTCCCGTCACCTTGCTTTGGATAACAGTGATTGCGTTTGCAGTACAATTTAAACTCGCGCCTTGGTTTAGCACATGAAAATGTTAAAAAGAACGTTACAACTCATTAAAGCCTATACGCTGTGGGAACTTTTTAAAGGTTTAGCGGTAACCGGCCGGCACTTTTTTAAGAAAAAAGTGACTATCCAGTTTCCTGAAGAAGAAACACCACGCTCGGTTAGATTTCGTGGCTTGCATGCGTTGCGTCGTTATCCTAATGGCGAAGAGCGTTGTATTGCTTGCAAACTGTGTGAGGCGGTGTGTCCGGCTTTAGCGATTACGATCGAAGCGAAACCACGTGATGATGGCTCACGTCGAACAACGCTGTATGAAATTGATTTATTTAAGTGTATTTATTGTGGGTTTTGTGAAGAATCCTGTCCGGTGGATGCGATTGTGGAAACCAATATTCCGCATTACCACTTTGAAAATCGTGGTGAACAGATTATGGCCAAGGAAAAACTATTAGCGATTGGTGATCGTTATGAAAAGCAGATAGCCGAGGAGCGGAAAGAAGATGCGCCATATCGTTAACTTAGATTGCCGCGCGCTGATCGCGTTCGCAATGACGAGAATAAGATTATGATAATTCCGATTCAACAATGTGCTTTCTTTTTATTTGCAGCGGTGTTAATTGCGGCGGCATTCATGACCGTGATTGCGCGTAATCCAGTACGATCGGCTTTATTTTTAGTCTTAGCTTTCTTTGCCGCCTCGGCTTTATGGATTTTATTAGAGGCTGAATTTTTAGGCTTAGTGTTAATTTTAGTTTATGTAGGCGCGGTCATGACATTGTTCTTATTTGTCATCATGATGTTAAATATTGACACGACTGAAAAACAGCGTGGTCTTGTTAGCTATCTTCCTTATGCGGTGATTACCGTCGCTGTATTACTCGCGATTCTTATTTACGCGTTGTTCCCGGTTTCTAGCTCCCACACCTTAATCCCGCAAGCCGCTGATGTGAGTAATACACAGGCATTAGGTAATATTCTGTATACAGAATATGCTTATCCCTTTGAAATTGTCGGTGTTTTATTATTAGTGGCTATTATTGCCAGTATTGCATTAAGTGTGAAGGAAAAGCGCTTTAATAAAACTATACCGCCTGAAAAACAGTTCAACGTAAATCCTGCAGATAGGGTGCGCATTATTAAAATGGAGCCAAATAAAAAAAGATGATTCCACTGAATTATTATTTAATACTGGGCGCTATTATTTTTAGCTTAGGCTTATTGGGCTTGGTGATTAATCGAAAAAACGTGCTGATTTTGTTGATGTGTGTAGAGTTATTACTCTTAGCGGTTAATATGAATTTTGTTGCCTTTTCGCATTATTTTCAGGATTTAGCCGGTCAGATTTTTGTATTTTTTATTTTAGCCGTTGCCGCCGTGGAAGCGGCCATCGGTTTAGCTATTTTAATTGTTTTATTCCGTAGCCGGCATAGTATTGAAATCGATGCCTTAAATCGCTTGAAGGGTTAGCGAAACATGAATGTTCAACTATTAAATGTTCTACTCGTTTTATTTCCCCTGTTTGGTGCGTTGGTAGCGGGTTTAGGCGGTAAAAGGATTAGTAACCAGGTAGCGCATACGGTCACTATTTTTGGTGTTGCCGTTGCTTTTGCTATATCGCTTTATTTCGCCTACCTCTTGTTTATGCTGCACATTGGTGTTCAAGATCATAATCTTTATATTTGGGATTTAACCGGGCGGTTTCGTTTTAATATCGGTTTTCTAGTCGATCCCTTAACCGGCGTTATGTTCCTGATTGTGACCTTTGTTTCTTTGCTGGTACATATTTATAGTATTGCCTATATGGCCGGTGACCCAGGTTATAAGCGCTTTTTTAGCTATATGTCGGCATTTACCTTTGCGATGTTAATGCTGGTGAGTGCGAATAATTTTCTGCAACTTTATTTCGGTTGGGAAGCGGTTGGTTTAGTTTCTTATTTGTTAATTGGATTTTGGTTTAAGAAAGAATCAGCAAATGCCGGTAGTTTAAAGGCCTTTTTGGTAAACCGAATCGGTGATTTTGGGTTTTTACTCGGCATTGCATTACTGTTTAATTATTTTGGACGTTTAGATTATCTGGCGGTATTTCATGCAGCACCTGCTTTACAACACACGACCTTAAGTATTTTCCCTGGCACGCAATGTTTGGTAATTACCTTAATTTGTTTCTTGTTATTTATTGGTGCGATGGGTAAATCGGCTCAGATGCCTTTACATGTGTGGTTACCTGAATCCATGGAAGGTCCAACGCCTATTTCAGCCTTAATCCATGCGGCCACCATGGTAACAGCGGGGGTTTATTTGGTTGCGCGCCTTTCGCCGCTGTATGAATATTCCACGACCGTGTTAAATGTTATTTTGGCGTTAGGCGCTTCAACCGCCTTATTTATGGGTCTGATCGCGATTGTGCAAAATGACATTAAGCGCGTGATTGCTTATTCCACGCTGTCACAATTAGGTTACATGATGGTGGCCTTAGGTGCTTCTGCTTATGCGGCCGGTATTTTTCATTTAGTCACACACGCCTTCTTTAAAGCCTTATTATTTTTAGCCGCTGGTTCCGTCATTCTTGCTATGCACCACGAACAAGATATGCGAAAAATGGGTGGTTTACGTAAATTTATGCCGATTACCTACGGCACCTTTTTAATAGGCGCATTAGCTTTAGCGGCTGTACCACCTTTTGCGGGATATTATTCAAAAGACGCTATCATTGAAGCGGTGCATTTATCACATTTATCTGCGGCACCGTATGCTTACTACTGTGTGCTATTCGGCGCATTTGTGACTGCGCTTTATACTTTCCGTGCCTTTTTTATGGTTTTTCATACCAACGAACGCTTTAGCGAAGAACAACGAAAACATATACATGAATCGCCTGGTGTGGTGAAAATTGCGTTGATTGCCTTAGCGATTCCTTCACTGATAGCCGGTTATTTACTGGCAGGTCTGTTTTTAAAGGCACATGGATTTTTAAGTGCTACTTTGTTTGTGTTACCTGAACATACACAACATATTCCATTAGAACCGTTTGCAATGAAAGCGTTTATTGTTGATCATTTAGCGCTGCTGTTTGCTTTAGTCGGTATTGCTATCGCATGGCTATGTTATAGTCGCTTTCCTGCTTTACCCGATAAGGTGAAAAAACATTCGTTATGGCTTTATCAGCTGCTGGTGCGCAAATATGGGTTTGATGAGTTTAATCAAACCGTGTTTGCAGATGGTGGACGTCGTTTAGCTAAATTATTTTTTAGAGGGGATGCCAATTTATTAGATCATTATCTAGTGAATGGGGCAGGGAGACGTATTAGTTGGTTATCTGGTGTGTTGCGGCAATTACAATCAGGATATCTTTATCAATATAGCTGGGTGATGGTCGCAGGCATCGTGATATTTTTATTAATTTTTGCATTATAAATTTATTTTAACCGTGTAAGCATGTTTACAACTTTAATCGAATATTTTCATAGTTTATTCCAACACCATTTATTAAGCTTGTTGATTTGGCTGCCTATTCTTGGTGCGGTCAGTGTGGTTGCGGTTAAGGGTGATGCGTATCCTAATCGTGCGCGAGTAGTCGCTTTAATAACGTCATTGGTTTCCATTGCTTTATGCATACCACTTTATTTAGGATTTGATCCTGCATTGAGCAGTATGCAATTTCAAGAAAATGTGCCGTGGATTACTGCTTTTAATGTTAATTATGCCTTAGGTGTGGATGGTATTTCCTTACCGCTGATTTTGTTAACTGTTTTTACGACCTTGCTGGTTGTTCTGGCGGCTTGGCGCAGTATTGAATTGCGTGTTGCGCAATACATGGCGGCTTTTTTAATCATGCAATCCATGATGGTGGGTACCTTTGCAGCAACCGATTCGATTTTATTTTATGTGTTTTGGGAAGCGATGCTGATACCGATGTATCTGAGCATTGGTGTGTGGGGAAGTGCTAATCGTTCTTACGCCTCGATTAAGTTTTTCTTATATACCTTTTTTGGATCCGCCTTGATGCTGATCGCCTTACTGTATTTAGGTTTCAAAAATCCGGCGCATGATTTTTATATTGCTGGTTTTTATCCGCTTAAATTGACCATGACTGAACAAATATGGATCTTCCTGGCTTTTTTAATTGCGTTTGCCGTCAAAATTCCCATGTGGCCGTTGCATACTTGGCTTCCTGATGCACATACCGAAGCACCAGCGGGTGGTTCTGTGGTATTAGCGGCATTAATGTTAAAACTCGGTGGTTATGGTTTCTTGCGCTTTAGTTTACCGATTGCCCCCGATGCCAGTCATTATCTTGATATGCTGATGATCGTGCTGGCGTTGATTGCCATTGGTTACATCGGCATTGTTGCCTTAGCGCAAGTCGATATGAAGCGTTTAATTGCCTATTCCTCGATTGCACATATGGGTTTTGTCGTATTGGGTTGTTTTATGGTGTTTGTCATCATGAAGCAGAGTCAAAACACCTCGATGGCGTATATGAGTTTAGAAGGTGCGATGGTGCAGATGATTTCACATGCCTTTAGTTCCGGCGCCATGTTTTTGGCGGTGGGTATGTTAGCGCATCGTTTCCATAGTCGGCTGATTAAAGATTACGGTGGCTTAGCGTTTCGTATGCCGCTATTAACCGCCTTTTTTCTATTGTTCGCGATGTCGAATGTGGGGCTTCCGGGTACCTCCGGCTTTGTAGGTGAGTTTATGATTATTATGAGTGCTATGCAGGCCAGTTTTTGGATTACGGTGACTGCGGCAACGACTTTAATTCTCAGTGCTGCTTACACCTTATATATGTATAAGCGGGTATTTTTAGGCGAAGTGACTAATCCTTTAATAGAGACAGGTACGGATATTCACGGCTTTGAAAAATTAGTTTTTATTTTATTAGCGTTCGCCATTATTTTTATTGGCGTCTACCCATCGCCATTATTAACCATGATGCATACTTCTATAGACTCAATTTTGCAGTTGAGTTTGCAAACTAAATTATGATGATGCTAACACTTACAACACTCTTAAACTTTCCTGCATTGCCTGAAATTGCTTTATTAGCAATGATTTGTATCGTTCTGCTCATAGAGCTTTTTGTTAAACAAAAGCAGAGCGACGTGACTTATATGGCCACCCAGTTAACGTTATTGGTGACTTTATTTTTAGTTTTCCGTGCACATACCATACCATCGCAAGTTATTTTTAATCAGCATTTCATTTGGGATTCCGTTGCGTATGTCATTAAATTCAGCTTATTGATTCTGAGTATTTTTTCTTTTATTTATGTGCATGATTCTATTAAGAAAAAGCCCATTAACCCGGGTGAATTCTATTTGCTGGGTTTATTTTCTATTCTAGGTATGCTGATTTTAACCTCAGCGAATAGTTTGTTAACACTTTACTTGGGCTTGGAGCTTTTATCTTTCCCACTTTATGCCTTAGTTGCTTTACAACGTGGTTGTTCCAATAGTGCAGAAGCGGCGATGAAATATTTTATTTTAGGCGCCTTAGCCTCCGGTTTATTTTTATACGGTCTTTCGCTGATTTATGGTTCTACCCATTCGCTGATTATTCCTGCGATTAACCAAGCATTATTGAATAGTGTGCAATCGCCGATTATTTTAGCGGTAGGTCTTATTTTCATTGTGGCGGGTATAGCCTTTAAATTAGGGGCGGTTCCTTTTCAATTATGGGTACCTGATGTTTATCAAGGTGCGCCGACAGCCGTAACGCTCTTTGTGGGTGCGGCGCCTAAAGTAGCGGGTTTGGCGATGGCAATACGGCTACTGGTCGATGCATTGCCTACGCTGCATATGCAGTGGCAACCGCTATTGGCGATTATTGCGCTTTTCTCGTTTGGTCTAGGCAATCTGGTCGCTATTGTGCAAACCAATCTCAAGCGGATGTTGGCCTATTCGGCGATCGCGCATATAGGCTATACCTTATTAGGCTTAGTGGCGGGCAGTGCGTTTGGCTATGCCATGAGCTTATTTTATGTGATCATGTATGGATTAATGGCCGTAGCCGCCTTCGGCATCCTGATTGTCGTCAGCAAGTCGGGTAAAGAGGTTGAGAATGTGAACGATTTGCGAGGCTTGAATGCCCGTAGCCCATGGCTGGCCTTTTTAATGCTGATTATCATGTTTTCTATGGCCGGTATTCCGCCTACAGCAGGCTTTTTCGCCAAGATGGGTATATTGCAAGCCCTGATAGAGGCCCATCAGCTGTGGCTGGCCACATTAGCCATCATTTTTGCCATTATCGGGTCTTATTACTACCTTTATGTGGTAAAAGTCATGTATTTTGAGGAGCCAGAGCCCACCTTACCCACCATGCAAATTGCACAGGATACCTACCTTGCGCTCAGCATTAATGCTATACTACTACTCATTTTTGGCTTATTTCCCAGCCAGTTGATATGGCTGACAAAAGCATCATTTATGACGATTACTCACCCCGTTTTTTAAGACGGTTATTTAGAGGTTAGGAAGCTTAATGAAAAAGATTTTTCTTATTTTGACCCTATCACTGGCTTTGCAAGGCTGTGTTGCGGGTGCTTTTGTGGCTGGTGGCGCTGCAACAGGGGGCTTGGTCTCTGATCCGCGCCCTATTGGTGTGATTAAAAGTGATGAGGAAATCAATTATAAGTCGAATAAGAAATTGGCTAATGATGCGACGTTATCATCAGAAACCCACATATCCTCGGTTAGTTATAACCAGGTGGTGTTGTTAACGGGTCAAGCCTACGACGAGGAATTAAAGTCTAAAGCAGAAGAATACGCGAAATCAACACCGGGTGTTAAGCGGGTATTTAATAAAATTACCGTCGGTATCCCTACGACCGCATTGCAACGTACCAAAGATGTTGGTATTACATCGGCCGTTAAAATGAAAATGTTTGCGAATAGAGAGTTAAAGTCGAATCATTTTAAGATAGTGACTGAGAATGGTGTTGTATACATTCTAGGTGTCTCTACTCCCAAGCAAGCTGACCTGGCCGCATTAATTGCCAGAAAATCAGCGGGTGTTAAACAGGTTGTTAAGTTAATAGAATATAAAGAAGAGTAAAAATTTAAATAAAAAATTTGGATTAGCTAAAAATGCTGAATCCAGCTTATAAAGAGGTTAGCGCATGTTATTCGGTTTATTAAATTTATCATTTTGGGGTTATGTAATAGCCTTATTAATACTAACGCATATTACGATTATTGGCGTGACGGTTTATCTACATCGTTCACAAGCCCATCGTTCATTGGATTTACATCCGGTACTGAGTCATTTTTTCCGTTTTTGGATGTGGTTAACCACCGGTATGGAAACCAAAGAATGGGTTGCTATTCACCGTAAGCATCATGCTAAGTGTGAAACAGAAGAAGATCCACATAGTCCCCAAGTCAAAGGGATTAAAAAAGTATTTTTCGAAGGTGCTGAACTTTATCGTGAAGAATCGAAAAATATGGACACCATGGAACGTTATGGTCAAGGTACGCCGGATGATTGGATGGAACGTAATGTTTACAGTAAACATAGTGTGATGGGTATCGTCAGCATGTTTATTATAGACGTGGTTTTATTTGGTATTCCGGGTGTGACTATTTGGGCTTTACAAATGTTATGGATTCCTTTGTTTGCCGCGGGTGTTGTGAATGGTATAGGCCATTACTGGGGTTATCGTAATTTTGAATGTCCGGATGCGGCACGTAATCTTTTACCCTTAGGTGCTTTTATTGGTGGCGAAGAGCTGCATAATAATCATCACACCTTTCCTACGTCAGCTAAATTATCCGTTAAGCCTTGGGAGTTCGATTTAGGTTGGGCTTATATTCGTTTATTTCAAGCCTTAAAACTGGCTAAAGTTAAACGTGTTTCTCCGCAACTTAAAGAAACACCGGGTAAACGGCAGGTTGATTTAGATACCTTAGCGGCGTTGATTACCAACCGCTTTCAAGTGATGGCGCGCTATAGTAAAGAAGTGCTTTTACCTGTTTTAGAAGAAGAAACAGAAAAAGCGAGTACTACCATGAGCAAAGCCTTATTGAAACGCGCTAAGATCTCACTCATTCGTACGGAATCATTGTTAAATGATGAACGTAAACAGCAGCTGGCTGATATCATTAAGAAACATGATATGTTGGCTTTGGTGTATCAATATCGGCTTAGATTGCAAGATATTTGGTGCCGTACCACCGCTACACAGCGCGAATTATTAGAAGCGTTGCAGGAATGGTGCAAGCAAGCAGAAGCAACGGGTATTTGTGTGCTGAGGAAATTTGCTGCGAATCTTGCCGGGATTTCAACCCATAAAAAGTTAAGCTAGTATTTTGTCATTGTGATTGCCACTCTTTGCTCGTGGCAATTTAGACAGAATTAGACAGGTTTATATAAAGAAATGATATAATTGGATTGCCGTGCGCCTACGGCGCTCGCAATGATGAGATTAGTATGTTTGAAACAGCACCTATTACTCAAAAAATTAAAGACTTAGAAAGTCGAAGTATCGAATTACGGAGGTACCTTTGACTATCCTACCAAGCTTGAACAACTCCAAGAGTTAGAGCAGGAATTACAGAATCCCACCGTTTGGAATAATCCTGAAAAGGCACAAACCTTAGGCAAGGAGCGCGCCCAGCTACAGCAAATCGTCGATACCTTCCAGTACTTAGAGCAATCTTTAGCCGATGTAAGCGGCTTGCTTGAATTAGCCATCAGCGAAGAAGACCCTGATCTTTTAGCGTCTATTTCTCAGGACTTGAAAGAAGTTGAATCTAAGCTAGAAAAATTAGAGTTCAGACGAATGTTTCCGCGCCCCTTAGATAGCCATTCAGCGTATTTAGAAATACAATCAGGTTCAGGCGGTACTGAGGCTCAAGATTGGGCGGAAATGTTATTGCGTATGTATCTGCGTTGGGGTGAGCACAATAATTTTAAAGTGGATTTAATGGAAGTATCACCCGGAGAAGTTGCTGGAATAAAAAGTGCGACGGTTAAATTTGAAGGCGAATATGCTTACGGTTGGCTACGTACCGAAACAGGTGTACATCGTTTAGTACGTCTTTCGCCGTTTGATGCAAATAAACGTCGTCATACCTCTTTTGCGGCGGTTTTTGTCTCGCCTGAAGTGGATGACACCATTGATATTCAAATCAATCCAGCGGATTTACGTATCGATACCTATAGAGCCAGCGGTGCGGGAGGGCAGCACGTGAATCGTACCGATTCGGCGGTGCGTATCACGCATATTCCCAGTGGTGTGGTGGTGCAATCGCAAAGCGATCGTTCACAACATAAAAACCGTGATCAGGCAATGAAGCAATTACGTGCTAAATTGTACGAATTAGAGCAGAGAAAACGGGCTGAGGAAAAGCAGTCACAAGAATCGCTGAAACGGGATATTGGTTGGGGAAGCCAAATACGTAGTTATGTATTAGATGATGCACGGGTGAAGGATCTTCGTACCGACGTTGAAACAGGCAATACGCAGTCGGTTTTAAATGGCAATATTAATTTGTTTTTGATAGCGAGTTTAAAAGCCGGGTTGTAAGGGCAGGGAAAGAAGTTAAAAAGTATTTAGTCCGTCATTGCGAGCGCAAAGCGCGCGGCAATCCAGTGAAAAGGCTAGTTTTGCCCTGGATGGCCACGGCTGTAACGAGGTTCCAGCCTCGCCATGACGGTAGTTAGTTAAATTTGGAAACATTAAAGATGAAAGAAGAAATTTTAACGACGAATAGTAGCGATGATTTATTTGCGCAGCGCAGAGCAAAGCTAGGTGAATGGCGTGAAACAGGTCATGCGTATCCGAATGATTTTCGCCGTGATAGTTTGGCTGCCGATTTATTGGCGCAATATGGCCAAGAAGAAGCAGAATCACTGCTGAAAAAAAATAAATCCGTCTCTATTGCAGGGAGACTGATACGGCATCGTTCTTCATTTTTAGATATTCAAGATATGTCGGGAAAAATCCAAGTCTATCTGAATAAAAAGAAATTATCGACCGAATTATGGGACATGACTGAAAAATTAGATTTAGGCGATATTATTGGTGTAGAAGGCGTTTTATTCAAAACAAAAACAAATCAATTATCCGTTAACGTAGAAAAATTAACCTTACTTTGCAAATCCTTAAGACCTCTGCCGGATAAATTTCATGGTCTTTCTGATTCCGATAAAGAGCAGCGTTATAGACAACGTTATTTAGACCTGATTACCAATGAAGAAACACGAAAAACCTTTCAAATTCGTTCACAATTAATTCAGGGTATTCGTCAGTTTTTAAATAAAGAGGGTTATATCGAAGTTGAAACGCCGATGATGCATTTATTGCCAGGTGGTGCATTGGCTAGACCTTTTGCTACGCATCACAATGCCTTAGATATGGAATTGTTTTTACGTGTTGCGCCAGAATTACACTTGAAACGTTTAGTGGTAGGCGGTATTGAAAAGGTTTATGAAATTAATCGTAATTTCCGTAATGAAGGGCTTTCAACACGGCATAATCCAGAATTTACCATGCTGGAATTTTACCAAGCCTATGCGGACTACCATGATCTCATGGATTTAACGGAGGCGATGTTAGGTCAATTAGCGCAAGATATTTTAGGCAGTCCTTTATTAAGCTATCAAGAAAAAACCTATGATTTAGCTAAACCGTTTAGACGGCTGAGTGTGTTAGACGCTATTCTGGAATTTAATACACACGGTAATAGAAAGGATTTAACAGAACTTTCTTCCTTAAAAAAAATAGCAGAAAAACTTAAAATCAATCCTGAAATTATCGCCACTAATTCAATTGGGAAATTACAATTTGCGATCTTTGAAGAAACCGTCGAGCAAAATTTGCTAGAGCCTACTTTTATCACGGAATATCCAATTGCTGTTTCACCACTCGCGCGTAGAAATGATAAAAACCCTGAAATAGCAGATCGATTTGAATTGTATATTGCTGGCCGTGAATTAGCGAATGGCTTTTCAGAGTTAAATGATCCGGAGGATCAAGCGGCACGTTTTAAAGAACAAAGTTTAGCAAAAGCACAAGGCGATCATGAGGCGATGGCCTATGATGAAGATTATATCACCGCCTTGGAGTATGGATTACCGCCCACCGCTGGGGAGGGCATTGGTATCGATCGTTTAGCGATGTTGTTTACCGATTCATTATCCATTCGCGATGTAATTTTATTTCCATTAATGCGTCCGGAAAACGAATGAGGAAACTCGGTTCCAAACAGATGTTGTGTATGAAACTTCTTTAAAAAAGATAGATTTTGTTACGCTTTTTAGGTCTTCGCGATCTAATTTTTTTAATATTTCTTCCCAACATTCTGCGGGTAATAATTTAGGTCCTCTATTGTAGCTAACAAGCGAATTAAATGCGGTATCTAACTGTTTAGCTCTAGCAAGCCCTTTTTGGAAATTAGCTAGAATTTTATCGCCAAAACAAGGGTATTGCTCCTTAAAGTTCGGTTCTGCTAATAGCTGTTTTAATGCTTCATTCCGAGACATGGTAGCTAATTTATTGACATCTTTTTCTTTATAAAGTGTCCATAAGGAGAAAGTACTAAACATTACTTTATGTAATACTTCCATTTCCTGCTCAATTTTTATTTTGCAATTATCCCACAATAAAAATTCATTTTCTTTGCTGCAGTAGTCATGTTTATCGGTATCACTGTTTTTTAATAAAACAGCGATGGTAAGCCGCTCTACTATTTCAATCATATCGCGCATATGCGCCTCACCTACATTTTCTATCCTGATGCTCTGAGGATAACGCAAATGACGCAAGCGTAAGATCGCCCAAATCAGCGGTTTGCTTATATTTGAGCCATCGGTATTAATATTAACGCCGCTTGCTATGAACTCTTTAATTTTTTTTAAATTAACGTATTCAATCGCTATAAGTAATTGCGCTTCATTATTTAAATTGGGTTGGTTTATGATTTTTTTATAAAAGAAATAATGATTCATATATTATTAGTTAGATGGATATTATTTAATTGAGTTTTATATGTATTTAAATTAATATGTTTTACCACATTTTGTGTTATATTTAAAGATTAAAAACTTTCTGATATGCATCATTATTTTTTCATCAGTAGTTTTTAAAAAAATAAGCAAAATAGCTGCATAAAGGAAACTATTCATATGGCTGACGTGATGACCGATTATTCATTAGGGCAGGATTTTAATAGTAAGTTCCAGTTGATAGGTAAATTAAATAAAGAATTAATCGTTATTTCTCAGTTGATTGAAAGCTTAAAGAGTTCAAAAATAAAGAGTGATAAGGATAAGAAAAAGGAATTTTCTGATAGAAAAAAGCTAAAGCTAGATGAATTACAGCGTTTGGGTCGGGATGTAGGATGCATCACTGCGCTTGGCGGGATGACTGATATCTGCTCAGCAGGTCTTATTGTTATTGCTGACTTTTTTTTGATTTACACGCAACAATGTTCAGGTGGGAGTAGCGATAGGAGTAATTTTATAACATTATATGATCAAATAATGCTTTTGATGGAGAGCAAGGAGGATGTAAAACAACTTAGAGGTGAAAATCAAATTTTAGGTTTTTTAAATAATATAGGCTTAAGCGAGTCTGACTATAAACCGGCTTTAGAAAAATGGTTAGATGCGTTTTTTGAGAGTGATAGTTTAATCGATAAAACGGCAGCTGGTTCTGTGTATATAATGAATAGAATATACGATAGATTTTTTTATTTAGGTAATACTAACTTTAATGTTTCTTTAACCAATATTCGTGGTGAGATAGAAAAAATTATGAACCGTGATATGTCAGTATTACTGACGGAAGATTATCAATGGTTTGGATTCTATATTTTTGTTTTCTATAAAGTGCTGGATAGATTTTTAAGGCCATTAAGCCAATTTAAAGATATTGATGAGTTTATGAGTGCTGTACATTTAAAAAACGCTGAAAATGCAAATGAGATCAATATCATGGATACACTCAAAGCATTTGCCGGTCAAGTAACTACTTTACAAGAAGAATCAAATAATATTCTGCAGGATATTCCGCATAAAGTTAGTTATGCAAATGGATTAAAATTTTTGCAAGAAGTGAGTAAGGATTCTGAGGCTTTTATAGAATCGCTGTCTGATTTTGTGCTTGATTCAGCTTGGATCAAAAGACAGCTATCTTTCTTGAGTGTATCTGAGCAAAATATAATAAGCTTGCTTGATATGATTAGGCAAAAAGTCTTGTTGAAGGAGAAATCCAGCTTAGTTAGCCGGGATGATTTTATGTCGACTGAATGGTGTAAGCTTTATCTTAGTTATTATTATAACGCGATTGAAGAAAGCATCAATTCACCTTATGCTTTTGAAGGAACAGTTGATGAAACGAGAGATCTACAGGTTTTTTTAGATTATTTGTCCTGTGATAAGTTACATAAAGTCATCAGTGTCACTTTATCTCGGTTATTTTTGGCTATGCAACAAATAGCTGATTTAAAGAATTCATTATCCTGTTTTAAAGTTCATTTATTAGTGGAAAAAATTCCCTATTTAGAAGAGCAGTTTTTAAATTTTCTGGGCGAAAAAGAAAAAGAATTAGCAATGATTGACGATAAAAATAAATTATTTGAGGATAGCTTTTTATTTTTTAATCAAATTAACGATACGATTCCTTTACTTTGTTTTCTTAGCGTAGAAAAAATAAATGTAATACACAAACTACAAGAGAAGTGGAAAAATAACTGTGATGTATTAGAAAAAGAACGCATTAATGATAAACAAGCATCATCTAAAAATCCTAACCCTGAAATGGGGGTTCTGCCATTTTCTGAGCCTATACAAAAACCTATTTTATTAGCTGAATATTTGCCTGGCCTGAAGTCACGGCTTCAAGAATTGGGCGCCAATACTTTAATCGCTTTGGCTTGTATAGAAGAACGTGTACACGATTATAAGAAGACAAATAAAAATAATAAATTGATCGATCGATTTAAATCGGCGTCGGGTCAGGTTTATGCCGCGGTATGGTATTTAAAAAAATTTTTGAATATCGAATCAGAGATAACAATGACGGCATTGCTGACAAAAATAATAGAACGGGTAGAGACAGAGGATGAAAAAGATCAAAGCGGCCTAGATATAGATCTTTTAAAAAACGACATAGCGCGTTGTTCAGAATCCGTTCAATTGATGCTAGATAAGGTAAAAGAATTAAAGGATAAGCTGATTAAGCTGCAGCAAGAAAAAGAAGTTTTAATGCTTGGAAGAACAGATGAAAAATTTTCTTTTTCTACGATTAAAAAAATGGCAAAAATAGTGGAAAGCTATAAAAAATTGAAGGATCAATTTTGGTTTTTATACGATTTCATGCGAATACTTTCAGTGAATGATCAATTGCAACGCGAGAATCTAGAATTAACATCATTTTATGAATTGCATGATGATTTAAATGTATTTGAAAAAACTTATCGTACCTTAGATAACCACCGGCATTTACTTTGCCATATTGCATATTCGGCAGAAATAGTTACAGAGAAAGTGCTGGAATCAGCGATAAAACAAGATGAGCCGGTAGCAGAAGAAAAACAGCAAAAGAATCCAGAGGAAAATACTTTAGAAATTGAATTGTTACATGAAACATCTGTTTGTCATGACGTTAAACAACTCTTGAATGAGGGCTTTGAAGATTGGAGAAATCAAGTTGGCATTGAAGTAGCTCAAGTGACAAGCGCCATTATGAATGCTTCAGATGAGCTTTTAGAGCGCCTTTATCCTTTGTTTGTAAGAATTTTGCAGCACTATCAACAAAAAATAGAGGCTAAACAATCTGAATGCTTAGAAAAATTATTGTGCGTAGAGAAGGTTCAATTATATTGCGAACAGACTTATTTTGAGATTAGTCGATGGCTTAACTATATGGATTGCCGTCTTTATTATTTTTCCAATGCTTGTACAGCAGGTAGTGCGACGGCGGAAGGAAATAATAGGCAGTATTTGTTTTTCCAAACTAACTATGGTGCAAAGGATAGTGTAGATAAGGTCAATATGGCTGATTATTTAGTGGCAGCTATGAATATGAATGATATTGAAAAGCAAATAGCGGCCGAAGAAAAAAAACTTTTTAATCATAGTCAATCTTTTATAAAACCTTTATGTCAAAACGATAGTGTTTATGCCGATGGCTTTGAAGGGCTTGATAAGAGGATCTTTGAAGCAAGTGAGCAAATGTTTAAGGTATCACAATTAAAAATACGTCTTGGGTTTGAAAAAGAAAAGAAGCAAATCGTGTTTGAACAACTGGCTAAGAAAATGGATGAACAATCCTTAAAAAGCTTTATTAAACGTGTTGACTCGCGTGTAAGTGTTGAGTTTGCTGCTACTTCCATGATTACTTATTTATCAGCGGTCACTTCAGCTTTCTATCTACTGCCTATCGCATTGGTACCGGTGGTTGATAGTGACTATTCCTCGCATGCATATCAATTTATGAGTACACCACCGTAAAAAATATAAGCGCAATATGTGATAGCATTCTATTTTTTAAGGATACTGCATGATTGATAAAAATAATAAATATTCTTTACGTAAAGACATTAATAAAAAGACTTTGGTGTCGTTTGATTTAAATAGAGAATTAGAAGTTATTAGAAAGTTGATGCATGTATTTAGTCAGGATGAAAAAAGTGAAAAAATAGACGCGTTAATTCAAAGAGAAAGCACGATACGAGATAGACAAAAAACGCTTAAACATGCGATGGCCGATATGAGCTTTTTTGAAAAAATAATTTCATATTGCTCATCTGGTATTTATTTAGCATCTATTATTCATGCTTCTGTTGAAAACAATAATTTCAACAAATATGCTCTCGTTGCAGTATATGAAAAAATTATCTCGCTTGTAACAAAAGAAAGTAGTAATTGTCAATCATTTATTGACGCTAAATTTTTGCAGTTTTTTGAGAACACTGCGCTAGATTATACGGGCGGTTATGAGCCTGTCTTACAAAGGTAGATTCAGGTTTTTTATGAAGATAATAGTTTCGTCAGTGAAATGCCATTTAATTTCTTATTTGTATCTGAAAAATTTTTTAATCAGTTTAACACTTTACGCAAAAATAAATTTGATGTTGATTTGGACAAGGTTAATAACTATGTATCAAATATAATTAAGGGTAGTTCATTTAAATTAAAAGAATCTAATGAAACTTATTCTTTATTCGGGTTATATATTTTTACTGTCTATAGGGTGATAAATAGGTTTTTAAAGCAGTGCGGCCAGTTTTCTGATAGCGATGCGTTTATGCTCGTTATTCAAGACCAAATATCTAATACCGTTGATGTCGATATTTGGCATCATTTTAGTGAGCTGTCTGAAGGGATGATTAATTTAAGTAAAAGACACAGCGATCTTGTGGATACATCGCAAGAAGAAATTAGTTTTATTCATAGATTAATTTCATTACAAAACATAAAAAATGATGCTGAAAGCCTACTAAAAAAATTAGAATGGAATGCATCCGATTCACCTTTTATGTTGCGCCAACAATCAAGATTTGGGTTTTCTAAAAAAAAATATAGATAGCTTATTTTACGTGGTTAGTTGTGCTCTTTTACGTAGCCATTCAGAACGATGGGATTTAAAGGAAGTTAACTATTTATAGTCAGATAATGATAATTTATCTTATGAACAGTGTATTAATCACCTTAATTATTTTCGTGAGGAGTTAAATAAAAGCAAATCATATCTCTCTGTTGATGAACAAGTGAGTCGCTATGCTCCCGAAGAATTTCGGCTATCGTGCCCCCGAAATTCGTTCGCATGACGCGACTGAAATTAGGCCGCGATACGTCCTGCGTCCGGCACGCACTCACTCCTTCGGAGTTCATGCCCGTGCCTCCCACAAATGACTTTACGGCGTGATGCGTTTCCTGCTTCGCCCGTCAACGCACGCCTATCGCGGGCTCTTCGACTTCGCATTGCTTTCACAATGCTTTCCTGTCTCATCGATAGCCAAACGAAACCCAGAGATTAAAATTTTTTTTGATTATATGTCTTATGCTGCATTACCTCAAAGGCTCAAGCTGAAATTGGTATTGACTTTTTATTTTGTTCAGAAAATGGCTAATTTTATACTATTGTTACATGAGTTCATGCGGCACCTGCGAAAGGAAGTAGTCGTTATAGAAAAATCTTTAGTTGAGACTATGGTTGAAAAGGCAAAAACACTGCAGACTATGCAGAATAACGAGATGTTATTTAATGAAGTTTTATTATTTATACATGTAATGACGGATGCTATTCCTTTTCTTTCTAAAGATAATAAAGAAACAATAATTCTGTTGAGAAATGATTGGAATCAACGGTATTGTAATTTAGAAAAAGAAAATTTACCCAATAACATTAATAAAATTAACTCTACGCGTTTAGAAATAAGAGAAGAAGCATTGCTGCTATCTAAACCATTAGAAAAATCTAATTTTTTTGATAATCATCTTCCTCAACTTAGGGAACGACTGCAAGAGTTGTCTATTAATTTGCATAATATAGCAAAATATAAGGGTAGTTATAGAGAAAAAAAGAAGGGCGAGCAATTTAAATCTGCCTTAGGCCAAATCTATGCTGCTATTTTTGATTTGAAAAAATGGTTCAATTGCCCATCTGATTTTTCTGTAGAGCAAACCTTGGAAAAAATCAATCATCAGCTAGAAATAGCTACTCAAGAAAATAAATCTGATTTAAACATTGAGATATTAAAAGAAGATATCCAAGCTTGTTTTAAATCTATCCAGCTAGTTAAAGGTATTTTAAATAAATTGGTAGATAGGCTAGTTGAATTAAAAAAGAAAAAAGATGCTATAAATTTGAAAGACATAGAAAGTTTATCGCCACGCCTATTAATAAAAATAAAAGCTATAGTGAAGAATTACCATGCTCAGAAAGGTGAATTTTTATTTTTATACGATTTAATAAAGTTAATTTTTGTAAATGACTGGGAGAAGTATGCGTATTCAGAAAATTTTACACTACCATTTCTTCTTGAAGATCTAGGGGCATTTGAGAGTATTTATCTTGCGCTAAACCAAAACCGCCATTTTCTTCCCCGTGTTAAAACAGCGGCGGAAACAGAAAAAAATGTGCCCGATGCTTCAGAAATACAGGAACTGAATATTAATGAGTCCTCGAAGGTAGAAAGATCAACTCACTGCCAAGAGGCTGAAAAAAGTGCTGATGTTGAATTGAACAAGGGGACGGAGGATAGTACGTTTGAAGATTGGAAATATAAAGTAGAGGGTAATTTACGTAGCCTAGAAAAGGCAATTACTAATGCTTCAGATGAGCTTTTAGTCCGTGTATCTTCTTTATTTTATAATATTTTACAGTGTTTTGTACGAGAAATAGAGTTAAAACGGTCTGAGTTAATAAATGAGAATGATCAGCCGATGAGACAGGAAAGCATTGTGAAAGCAATGCGAAGTCGAAGAGCCCGCGATAGGCGTGCGTTGACGGGCGAAGCAGGAAACGCATCACGCCGTAAAGTCATTTGTGGGAGGCACGGGCATGAACTCCGAAGGAGTGAGTGCGTGCCGGACGCAGGACGTATCGCGGCCTAATTTCAGTCGCGTCATGCGAACGAATTTCGGGGACACGATGGCCGAAATTCTTCGGGAGCATAGCGACTCACTTGGTTATTGTTCGGAAATTCGGTTTAAAGCTTATTACTATCTTGACTATATTTTGTGTCGTTGTCATAACTTTAATTATCATCAACCATTAGGTCCTATGGCACAAGCATGTAACGCTTCTCCCTTGCTGTTGCAAAATAACTATGATGTAGCTGATGATGCTGATAAAGCTGAATTGGCGGATTATTTAATCGTTGCTATGAATATCAATTCTATTGAACAGCAAATCCTGTTTGAAGAAGAAAGGCTTTTTAATCACAGTCAATCGTTTATAAAACCTTTATGTCAAAATGATAGTGTTTATACCGATAGTTTTACAGGACTTGATAAGAGAGTCTCTGAAGCGAATGAACAAATATTCAAGGTATCGCAATTAAAAATACGCCTTGGGTTTGAAAAAGAAAAGAGGCAAATCGTATTCGTACAACTTGCTAAGAAAATGGATAAGCAGTCTTTAAAACGTTTTATTAAACGTGTTGATCCTCGTGCAAATTTTGAGTTTGTTTCTAGTTCCACAGTTGTTTATTTGCCGGTAATCACTTCAGCTAATTTCTATCAACTACCTAGCGCATCGGTGGTTGATAGTGGCTATTCCTCGCATGCACATAGTTTTGGGAGTACACCATCGTGAAAAATAAAATTAAATAGCTCAACCGCCGGCATAGAATATCACTAAAGCAACAGCAATTAGGACGGTGCCTACATTCAACTTGCGCCACTCACCTGCGCATATTCGCCCTATTACTAAAGCGCTAAAGCCCAGCATAATGCCGGTCACGATATTACAGGTTAATACGATAAAGACCGCACATAATAATCCGGATACCGCATCTATAAAATCAGCAAAGTTAAGTTGGGAAACGTTACTTAACATTAATAATCCAACGTACATTAATGCGGGTGCCGTCGCATAAGCAGGGACTAAATAGGATAGCGGTGAAATAAATAGGGTTAATAGGAATAAGAGTCCTACCACGGTGGCGGTCAAGCCTGTTTTTCCACCGGCGGCTGTTCCAGCGGCCGACTCAATATAAACAGCGGCGGGTGATGCACCGACCAGACTGGCGAAAATACTGCTGATGGAATCCGAAGTTAAGGCTTTAGCCTCATTGTGAATCTGATTATCTTCGCGCAGTAAGTTTGCTTGACCAGCGACTGCACGAATGGTTCCCGTTGCATCGAATATAGCGGTCATGACGAGGGCTAAGACACTAGGTAATATGGCGGGATGCATGGCGCCCATAATATCCAAATTGAAAAATAGCGAGTGACCTTTTGCATCATGAAGGTGAGGCAGTGCAAAGAGCCCCTGGTATTTAACATGCGGATCGAAAATTAAGCCAATGATCGAAATAGCAACGATGACCAATAAAATGCCACCAGGGAAGCGTCTTTTTTCCAGTCCAAAGATGACCGCAAGTCCTAGTAATGACATGATTGCCGGGAATGAGGTGAAGGCACCTAAGGTGATAGGCAAGCCTTGGAGTGGGTTTTTAATGACTAAACCGACGTTGTTAGCCGCAATTAATAATAGAAATAAGCCTATACCAATCCCTGTACCGCGCGCTACGCCCATGGGTAAATTACGCAAAATCCAAGCGCGAATGCCGGTAATAGAAATAATGGTAAATAATATCCCCATCAAAAATACAGCGCCTAATGTGACAGGAATACTAATATGCTGTGTTAAAACAATACTGAAGGTGGTAAATGCGGTGAGGGAAACAGCACAGCCAATGGCCATCGGTAAATTAGCCCACAGTCCCATCAACAGAGAGCCAAATCCTGCCACTAAACAGGTTGCAACAAAGGCGGTTTCGGGCGAAAACCCGGCTTGTTTCAGCATGCCGGGTATCACAATCACAGAATAAAGCATTGCCAGGAAAATGGTCAGTCCTGCGACGAGCTCTTGTCGGATACTGCTGCCACGTTCACTGATCTTGAAAAATACTTCAAATAGGTTTTTCTGCTTCATCATGGTGTTTTTCCTCTATTATGAACAGAAACGGCAAGGTATAAATCATGTAAAAACAAACGCCCGCATAAAGCGGGCGTTGTAATAAAGTTGCTGTGCATGACGGATTGAGACGTCAACACATATACTCTTTGCACTAGAATTTTCGGCGGCATTCCCGCTCAACTCGCCATCCTCATGTATCATCTATACACTCCGGTGGCTTCATTTTCGCGGCGCCTTGCCGAAAATCCCATTGCTGTGAGTATAGTAGGGTCGTTGATTAATATTTACTTTATTTTAGCTTCTTCAAAAAGTTCATGTTTACGTGTGATTGGATCATACTTTCTAAACTTTAACTTTTCAGGTTTTGTCTTCTTATTTTTATCGGTCGTGTAATAGTAAGCACTGGCCGTTGATTTTAATTTGACTTTATCACGCATAATAATTGCTCCGTATTACTTAAATTTTTTCGCCGCGATCACGCAGTTCGGAAATGATTTTCTCAATGCCTTTCTTTTCAATAATACGCAAGCCATGGGCGCTGACCCGTAACTTGATAAAACGTTTTTCAGCGGCAACCCAGAGGCGATGCGTTTGCAGGTTGGGTAAGAAACGGCGCTTGGTTTTTCGATTTGAGTGAGAGACGTTATGTCCCACCATGGGGTTTTTACCCGTTATTTGACAGACCCTGGCCACATTAGCCTCCAAAAGGATATATAAAATTTGTTAACTAAACATACACGAAATTAGGAGGGTTTTATACCAAAAATGCACCAAACTGTCAAAATTTCTTATGCCACGACACCACGCGTTTTAGCGCTACAATGATGTTAACGGGTGTATTTACAGTAAACCTCGGCTGGCAAAGGAGGTTATTTGTCCCTCGCCGATGATGATATGGTCCAGCAAACGTACATCAATGGCTGACAAAATGGACTTTATTTCTTGTGTAATCCGCTTGTCGGCTTCGCTAGGCTCGGCTATTCCAGAGGGATGGTTATGGGCCAAAATCACCGCGGCCGCATTGGTTTGATAGACCTGTCGGACCAGCTCACGAGGGTAGACGGCGGCTTCGTTGATACTGCCATGAAAAAGCTCTTTAAACGTTATAAAGCGGTGCCGATTATCCAGAAATAAACAGCTAAAGACTTCATAAGGGTAGGAGCGTAGTTTTGAGCTTAAATAACGTTGTACATCTTGGGGGCTATTCATGGCGTCGGTGCGCTCTATATTTTCCCTCAGGCAGCGTGTCGCCAGCTCTTTTGCCGCCTGTATTTGGACATATTTGGCAAAGCCTAAACCGGGGGTTGTTGAGAACTCATCCAGGCTGGCGGCAATTACTTGGCGTAGCGTGCCAAATCGACTGATTAAGTCTCGGCTAATATCGAGGGCTGTCTTTCCTTGGGCGCCGGTACGAAGTAATACGGCCAATAATTCAGCATCGGATAATGCCGCGGCTCCCTGAGCTAATAGTTTTTCACGGGGACGTTCTGTCTGGGGCCAATCCATGATAGACATTGTTTTTTTCCATAATTAAGGGCGTCGTTCTGCCCTGAGGACAGGATCTAAAGAGTCTTTTTTAAAGAATAATTATCGATGGTTTTAATGGTTTTTTCAACGGCGCTGCCGCTTACACGAGCTGCATGATTGTTTTCCATTCTTCTGCCGTAATGGGCATAACAGAAAGGCGATTACCCTTTTGTAGTAACCGCATAGACGCGAGAGACGCTTGCTTTTTTAATGTTTCTAAGTGAAGCGTTGCCGCAAGTTTTTTTATAAATTTTACATCCACACAAACCCACTGCGGTTTATCAGGTTTGCTTTTGGGATCATAATGATGATGGGATGGATCGAAGGCTGTTTTATCAGCATAAGCCGAGTTTACTATCTTTACAATACCGACGATACCAGGGTTTGGACAACTGGAATGATAAAAAAAAGCTAGATCGTTGATTCGCATAGCTTGTAAAAAATTTCGTGCTTGATAGTTACGCACGCCATCCCACGGTTCTATTTGTTGAGGTCTTTTTTCAAGATCATCAATGCTAAAACTAGTGGGCTCCGATTTCATTAACCAGTAATGAATCATTTTATACACGTCGCGTTTGAATTTTCAGCGGCGTTCCCGTTCCTTAACGCTTGTTCTAGGAATGCAGAAATTTCATCCATTGGAATCGATTTTTCGGTTTCTTCTTTTCGGTTTTTATACTTAATTAAACCATTTTGTAACTCGGTTTCTTTAATCACTAATCGATGCGGAATGCCTATTAAATCCATATCGGCAAATAAGGAGCCGGGTCTTTCATTTCGATCATCCAGCAAGGCTTCAATGTTTTGCGCGCTCAATTGTTTGTAGAGTAAATCAGCACATTGTTTAACAGATTCGGAGCGGTGATAACCAATGGGAATAATGGCAACTTGGAAAGGCGCCATATTGATTGGCCAGAGAATACCACGATCATCATGGTGTTGTTCAATCGCAGCACCGACGATTCGCGATACACCTATGCCATAGCAACCCATTTCTAAAGGGATCGATGTCCCATCTTCAAGGGTGGTGCGGGCATTCATGGCAAGACTATATTTGTTACCGAGTTGGAAAATATGTCCTACCTCGATACCCCGCTCCATTTTTAAATGTCCTTTTCCATCAGGACTTAAATCGCCTACGACGACTTCACGTAAATCGGCTACTTTAGGCAACGGACAATCTCGCTGCCAATTAACATGTTTAAAATGAAAATCTTTTTCGTTTGCGCCGCAAATGAAATCGGCCATGACAGCCGCTGATTGATCCACGATTAACGGAATAGATAAACCGATAGGGCCTATATAGCCCACAGGCGCACCTACTAATTGCTGAATTTCGGTTTCTTCTGCCAATTGTAAGGGGTGTAAAATCTCAGGTAGCTTGGCTAATTTAGTGGGATTTAATTCATGATCGCCACGTAGTACCAACGCAATTAAAGGTTGTTCTTTGCCTTTGACAATCAATAATTTGACACAGTCTTTTGCTTCAACCTTGAGGTAGTTACTGAACGCAGCAATTGTTTTTTGTCCGGGTGTTTCCACTTTTTCCATCTTGGCCGAAGGGGTAGGACGTGCTTCCAAATCAACAAAACTGGTTGCTAATTCGGCATTAGCCGCGTAGTCACTGCTGTCACTATAAAATATTTTATCTTCACCGGTATCGGCTAACACCTGAAATTCCTGAGATTGGCTGCCGCCGATATTGCCAGTATCGGCTAATACGGCACGAAATTTTAATCCTAAGGATGTAAAAATTCGTGTGTAGGCTTCGTACATGGCTTCGTAGGTTTTAGTTAAGGAGTCTTTATCTCTGTGAAAAGAATAAGCATCTTTCATGAGAAATTCTCTAGCGCGCATCACGCCAAAACGAGGCCGTATTTCATCACGAAATTTGGTTTGTATTTGATAAAAAGTCAGCGGTAGTTGTTTATAGCTACGTACTTCATGACGTAGTAGGGAAGTGATAACTTCTTCGTGGGTGGGGCCAAAACAAAAAAGACGCTTATGGCGATCCGTAATACGTAACAATTCAGGTCCATACGCTTGCCAACGTTGGGACTCTTCCCATAGTTCAGCGGGTTGAAGGTTAGGCATGAGGATTTCTTGTGCACCGATACGATTCATTTCCTGGCGAACAATGGCTTCAACTTTACGCAGAACACGCAACCCTAAGGGTAGCCAGGTGTAAATACCGGAGGCTAATTTTCGGATCATGCCGGCTCGTAACATTAGCTGATGGCTAATGACTTCTGCATCAGCAGGCGTTTCTTTGAGAGTAGGAAAGTAGAGCTGGCTACAGCGCATAATTGTTTTGCCTAGGTTAATGAGGGAAGTACGGTGTTTTTATATATTTATCAAAATAATGGTTCTCATTGTAAATCCAATCACGATAAAAAAATAGATTTTATTTGTTGCTTTCGGTACGAGGTGTTGTTTTAGCAACTTTATTTATACGTTTCGTATTAATTTTACTTTAATTTTTCTGGGTTAATATTGAAATCTTTTGCCTATAAGTTGCAAGGATACCCCGTTAGCATGGTTGATTTGATGAATTTTTTGAAGCTCAGTTATAATGAGTATGGAATCGCTTATAGCTTAGCTAAGCGGGCTTTAGAGGCTTTTCTTTTAGACTCTGAGGCTTCTTTTTTACGGCATCAGGAACGCATAAGGGTTGTAAGTAATAAAGCGTTTCTTGTACAGTTTCAAACATTGTTTAGAGAGCTAAATGGGTGCACGGATCTTAGCAGTGAAATAGAGCGCATGGAAAATGAAGGCTCTCAACATAGATTTAATTTATTGTACGATTACGCCGTAATTTTTTTAGGTATCCCTCTTACTGAAATTACCCTTGATAAAGTTTATTTAAAGGCTTGCCAAGATATCTATTCTTTCTTAGCGTCTGTGGCAGCGGAGAGTAAAGAGATTCAACAGCCATGCTATTTACCCTATGGCGATGCGGTTAACGTTTCAGAAAATGCTAGCACTGAAATGAGTACACAAGATCAATCGGTTGAAACAGAAGACGCCATCAAGAAAATTGATTCATCTATTGATCTTTACGATGACAATGCGCTGGAAGCCTATCTTAAAAAGTTGCAAAATTGTTCCGAAAGGGATCGCTTGGCTATCCATTTAACCGCGCATGAGAATACGAGCGCTTACGCCTTAATACTAATATACAATGCGGGGCAGGCTTGTTGGTTTATTGAAAATTGTGGTGACTATACGCTTTCTGAGTCTTTCTCTAAAGATAAGTTTGCTGATATGACGCAAAAAATAAAGCAAGACCTGGGGCTTCATTCTAGTGATGCGTTTCTTTTGCTAGAAACAGACGTTTACCACCGATATGACCAAGCGTCGGCTGTAAAACTTAGTGCCTCTATACCCTTTTTTATTACAGAAATGGGTTATAGGGAAAGTGTTGAGGCTTTATTAAAGGAAGCGCTGGTAGAGGTTAATGCGCAAACAGCGGATGGACTCACCATGCTTCATCTTGCTGTGAAAAATGGTGATTTGGATATGGTTCAGCTTTTATTAGCAAAAGGCGCTGATCCTAATATTAAAACCAAGAATGGGGAGACGGCATTTACATTGGCGGTCTCAATTTCCTTGTCAGCGCAGAATAAAATCGATTACGAAGATATTATTAAAGTCCTGATAGACGGGGGAGTCGATTTTAGTAGAAAAAAAAATACGCTAGCTTCAGGTGATTTTTCCGACAGAGAAGCGTTGTCCTCTAAAGTGCAGCAATTAGTGACAGAAATAGAAAAATATAGCCAGTGTTTAAATAAAAAATGGATTAGGCGTAATCTCGCCAAAGAAAAATCGATTGCGTTGATGAAAATTGTTCGAGCCTGTAAAGATAATGGAAGCGCTTTCTCAGAGGCGCAGTACGAGCATATTCGCAACACTATTCAGCAAGAAGAAGCTGTGTTATTGCAACACCGGCACTGGCCGCGGGGTATCCTCTACTTTTTCAAACAGCCTACTTTAAGAAATCGTGTCAGCAGTTATCAGAAAGTTATGTGCTTAGATCACGCTATTAAAGATTTATTAGCTACTTGAGTAGATCTCCAAAGCGGCCAATACGTCTTTTCCTCTGTCCTCTATAGATACAAAGCTGGCGGAATATTACACACTCGATTAAAATACCCGCCAGCTGATGGCTGCCTAGAAAATTAGGCTTTATCCCCATTTTTTGTTTATACCGCTCGTATACTCACAGCAATGGGGTTTTCGGCAAGGCGCCGCGAAAATGAAGCAACCGCAGTGTATATATGATACATGAGGATTGCGAATTGAGCGGGAACGCTGCCGAAAATTCAAGTGCGAAGAGTATATATGAAGAGGGATAGGTATTTGAGGTAGTGTATCCGCCGCTTCGACTACAATGCGACTATACTAACTAATTATAAAGAGAGGAGTTAAGGAACCACTATGCCTATTTACGAGTATCAATGTACTGCTTGCGGCCACCATTTTGATACCATTCAGAGCTTTAAAGATGAGGCATTGACTAATTGCCCGGTGTGCGGAGAAGAAACGCTTAAAAAACTCATTTCTGCACCGGCCTTCCATTTAAAGGGTACGGGTTGGTATGTGACTGATTTTAAAAACCAAGCGAAGCCGAATACGGAAAGCCAGGAAAATAAAGAGGCTGTCTCAACCAAGAAAAAGACTGAAAAAGAAGCGCCTAAAAAAGAGCTGGCGACTGAATCTAAAAAAATTGAAAAATCACCTATAAAAAAATCGGATAAAACCGATGAGTAGTTACATGAGTTAAAAATTATGACGCAAAGAACACATTATTGTAGCCAAGTAGGCGACGATCTCCTGCAAAAAACCGTTCACGTTGGAGGTTGGGTTCACCATAGGCGCGACCATGGTGGTATTATTTTTGTTGATTTACGTGACCGTAGCGGGCTTTTGCAACTGGTCTTTAATCCTGAGCAAACTGAACTTTTCAAACAAGCTGAAAGCTTACGTAATGAATATGTTATTGCAGTGGAAGGTCAGGTCAGATTGCGTCCTGCGGGTACGGAAAATAAGCAGCTTAAGTCCGGTAAAGTAGAACTTCAGGTGGCTAAGCTAACTATTTTAAATAGTTCATTGGCATTACCCTTTGCAATTGATAGTTATACCCCGGTGAGTGAAGAGGTTGCGCTGAAGTATCGTTATCTGGATTTACGCCGACCTGATATGCAAGCACGGTTTATTTTGCGCACCAAAGTGGTGAGCTTTATTCGTCGCTTTCTTGAAGAAAAAAGTTTTTTAGAGCTTGAAACACCTATTTTAACCAAAGCCACACCGGAAGGCGCGCGTGATTACTTAGTGCCTAGCCGTGTTCATCCGGGTTCATTTTATGCTTTACCCCAATCCCCCCAATTATTTAAACAATTGTTGATGATGTCGGGGTTTGATCGCTATTACCAAGTGGTGCGTTGTTTTCGTGATGAAGATTTGAGAGCGGATCGACAACCTGAATTTACCCAGCTCGATATGGAGCTCTCGTTTTGTGATGAGAAAACCATTCAAGAGCTGACTGAAAATCTTATTTGTTCTTTGTTTAAAGAAATTCTACAGGTTTCATTGCCACACCCTTTTCCGCGTATGAGCTATCATGAAGCGATGCAACGTTATGGTAGTGATAAACCTGATTTACGTATTCCTTTAGAGTTAATTGATATCGCTGATTTAGTCAAAGGGATTGAGTTTAAGGTTTTTGCTGATCCCGCGGCGGATCCGCAAGGGCGGGTTGTTGCGCTGCGTATTCCTAATGCCGTGGACTTAACGCGAAAAACGATTGACGAATATTCCCACTATGTGAGTATTTTGGGTGCTAAAGGCTTGGCTTATATTAAAGTGGTTGATCGTGATAAAGGTTTAGAAGGATTGCAATCACCCATACTTAAATTTATGCCTGAGCCGGTAGTGACAGCTATTTTAGAAAGGGTCGGTGCTCAAACCGGCGATATTATTTTCTTTGGTGCCGGCAAGTCCAAAATCGTGAGTGATTCATTAGGCGCGTTACGCGTTAAATGTGGACATGATTTTAAATTAGTGAAAGAGGGTTTTGCTCCGTTATGGGTCGTCGATTTTCCTTTATTTGAATTCGACGAAAAAGAACAACGTTTGCAAGCGTTACACCATCCCTTCACAGCACCTCAAGTGGCTGATGTAGATGAATTGCAAGCAAAAAGCGCTACCTGCCTTTCTCGTGCTTACGATATGGTACTGAATGGCTGTGAGGTTGGTGGTGGATCCATTCGTATCCATGATTCTCGTGTACAAGCCGCCGTTTTTGATTTATTAGGTATTACAGAACAAGAACAAAAAGATAAATTTGGATTTTTACTGGAAGCGCTAAAATACGGTTGTCCTCCCCACGGTGGTATTGCGTTTGGTTTGGATCGCTTAGTCATGCTAATGACCGGCGCATCCTCTATTCGCGATGTTATTTTATTTCCAAAAACACAGGCGGCCCGCTGTCCTTTAACAGAAGCACCTAGTGCGGTGAGTCTTGCGCAACTGAACGAATTATCCATTCAAGTCCGAAAAAAATAGAGGGTTTGTTTATGTCACAATCGTTACCACCTAATTTAGTTAAAGCAACGACAGGTCAGTATTCAATTCCTATCGTTGCTATTTATAAGGAAGCCTGGCATCGAATAAAAGGCATGAAAAAATCTTTTTGGGGTGGGTTTGCCTTACTATTTCTTACCCTAGCGGGCATTTATGTTGTATTTCAATTTTTCGTGACTGTTTGCTCGGTATTGCAGTTTTATAAAGTAGGGGCGATAGGCGGATTTATTGCCGGCGGTTTTTTTGAAGTATTACGTTTATTGTTGAGTATGTCGCTGGTTTTTTTAGCGTTACAACACCTTCGCCATCAAGCCATTAGTTCAACGATGGTTTTTGAGTTTCGTAAAGCCTGGAAACCGTTAACGATCATTGCGCTTAGTTTTTATTTATTGAACTTTCTTTTAGTTACCGGGGGCAAACTCATTCTAAACAAAGTTAATACGCCCGGGTTAGAAAATACTTTTGCGTTTGGTATGGTAATACAATTTATTGTATTTGTTATTTTATTTACCTATATCGCCATGCTGATTACGATGAGCATGTTATTGATTTTAGATAAAAAAATGTCGCTTAAAGAAAGTTTTGCGGTGGCCTTTAAGTCAATTAATCAGCATGTATTTAAAAATATAGCTTTATTGTTACTGGCTAGTCTTTTATTTTTAGGAATAGGTCTTGTAACATTAGGGATTGGTTTGATTTGGTTATTGCCTTTTATGTCATTAATATCGGCAATCCAGTACCAACAAATTTTTTGTCAAGATGAGTCTGCGTTAGGAGCGCGGTAAGTTAACATACTCACAGCAGTAGGATTTTCGGCAACACAGCCGAAAACTCAAGTGCGACGAGTATAAAAATAAGAGAAGTGTAGTATGGCTGGACACAGTAAATGGGCAAATATTCAGCATCGAAAAAATGCACAAGATGCTAAACGCGGTAAATTATTTACCAAATTGATTCGTGAAATTACGGTCGCGGCGCGAATGGGCGGCGGGGATCTGAGTAAAAATCCGCGTTTACGTTTAGCGGTTGATAAAGCCTTATCGGCGAATATGAGTAAAGATACGATTGAGCGTGCTACTAAAAAAGGAGCGGGTGGCTTAGAAGGCGCGCAGATGGAAGAAATACGTTATGAAGGATATGGGCCAAAAGGTGTGGCCGTTCTCGTTGATGTATTAACGGATAATCGGAATCGAACGGTTGCTGAAGTACGACATGCATTTACAAAATGCGGTGGTAATTTAGGTACTAGCGGTTCTGTTGCTTATTTATTTAATAAAAAAGGCGTTATTACGTTTGAGCCAGATGCTGAAGAAGAAAAGATCTTAGAGATAGCATTAGAGGCGGGCGCAGACGACGTGGTGACTTATCCCGATAAAAGTATTGATGTGTTTAGCTCAGAGACATTGTTGCCACAATTAAAATCATTATTTGAAGAAAAAAAATTAATGCCTGCCAATAGTGAAGTTACTTGGTTGGCAGCGACGCATGTTGCATTGACAGGTGATGATGCAGAGAAGATGGAACGTTTAACCGCGATGTTAGAAGATTTAGACGACGTGCAGATGGTGTATTCTAATCAGGAATAGACGCTTCTTGCTGTGAGTATTAAATATGACTATTATTTTGGGTATCGATCCTGGTTCTTGTATTACCGGATATGGGGTTATACAAAGTGCTGAATCGAAACTCACTTATTTAGATAGTGGTTGTATCAAATTAGGTAAGAATCCTTTTTCAGAACGTTTAAAAAAAATATTTGATGGTTTGCAAATTGTATTAAATCAATATAAACCGACTGAGGTTGCCATTGAACAAGTTTTTTTTCACATCAATCCCAATGCGGCACTTAAGTTAGGTCAAGCCAGGGGTGCTGCCATTGTGGCGGCCGCGGTATCTGAACTTTCTGTCAGTGAATATTCGGCGCGACAAGTTAAACAGTCAGTCGTAGGCTATGGTGCGGCAAATAAACAACAAGTACAGCATATGGTGCGCTTGTTGCTTAATTTAAGCGATTCTCCTCAAGCCGATGCGGCAGATGCACTTGCGATTGCCGTCTGTCATGCGCAATCAAAACCGCTACAAACAGCACTCGCCCAAACAATGGGAATACAGAAACGATTTCGACGAGGAAGATTACGATGATTAATCGATTACGCGGCAAGCTGATTGAAAAACAACCACCTTTTTTGCTATTAGAAATGGCGAATGCATTTACCTATGAAGTACAAGCATCGATGCATACTTTTTATCAGCTGCCTGAATTAGGCCAAGAAGTGATGCTTTATACGCAATTTATTGTTCGTGAAGACGGACATTATTTATATGGCTTTAGTGATCCACAAGAGCGTGCTTTATTTTCCCAGCTTTTAAAAGTAAATGGTGTGGGCCCTAAAGTAGCTTTAGGTATTTTATCTAAAATTGAATCATGGGAATTAATTGCGTGCGTGGAGCAGCAAGATATTGCGACATTACAGCGTGTTCCCGGTATTGGGCAAAAGACTGCCGAACGTTTAGTGATTGAAATGCGCGATCGATTAAGTGTACTGGTTAATAGGGAGTCGCATAAACCGATCGCCACCGTGGGTGGTAAAACAGATATTTCTCGCCAGTATCAACAAGATGCTATTTCTGCGCTGATTGCCTTAGGTTATAAGCCTCAAGAAGCCAATCGTGCGGTATTAAAAATTAAAGTGGATAATTTATCGGTTGAAATGTTGATTCGTACCGCTTTAAAAAATATGGATACGCGCTAAGCGTTAAACCAACTACTTCCATTGATTCTCCGCTATTAAATTTATTTCATTCGTTTGATTTTTACCTAAAAGATAATGTTAATTGTTTTGTGAAATGATTTTTTTATGAAACCATTTATAATGATCTGGATTATAAATAATAGGGAGATGAAATAAATGAAAGAAGAGATTGAAAAATTTAAAGCATTTATTATTGAAGGAAATCTTGCGACGGTTGAAGATTTTTTAAGGAAACATCAACACCGTGACGTTGCAAATTGGATACTAAACAAGCATGGCGAATCCGCATTGCATTATCTTGCGAATGAAGAGCTTTGTGGGTACACACCCAATCGGGAAGATTTAATCCGTTTATTATTACGCTATGGCGCAAATATTAATTTAAAAGACAAGTCTGGTGCTTCGCCAATTAGCGAAGCATGCTTTAATTTTATTACACCATTAATTCAGATTTTTATAGAAAATGGGGCTGATGTTAAAGAGATTAATGATAGAGGGTACACATTGCTTCAATCACCGGTATTACATGGTGAAACTGAAATCGTCGATATGCTGTTAGAGGCAGGCGCTGGTGCGGTTATTAATACTATCGGTGAAGATGGCGATGCAATCATCCATAATGCATTAGCACAGGACACAAAAGATAATGAGATATTAAAGAGCCTTATTAGTGCGGGCGCTAATATTAATATGCCCGATAAAAAAGGGCAGACGCTTCTCCATGTAAATGTTTTGTACTATAGAAGCGAAGTAGTTAATGAAATACTCTTAGATCATGGTGCTGATTATTTAGTAGAGGATAAAAATGGGATGACAGCGCTACACTATGCGGCAAAAGAAAACTTTTATCCTTTAATTGATGCGTTTATAAAAGCTAAGTTATCAGGATATAGTGCGGCTTCTATAGAAGAAAAAAAATTAATATTAGATGACTGCCTTGAAAAATTTAAGATTATTTTATTAGAAAATCCACTATTTTTCAAACCTGGGGTTTTATATCAGTCCGTTGCTCCTTCTTTATATCAAGTGTTCACTTATCTATCAAACGGGTGGGATTATATTCAGCAAGAATTGCAAGGGGTTAGTAGATTTATAACCGCTAAGTTATCCGAATATAGAGAGGCTTCTACAGAGAAAAAGAGTTCAATATTAGGTGATTGCGCTGAAAAATTTAAGATTGTTTTATTAAAAAATCCAATGCTTTTAAAACCTACGATTCTTCGTCAGCCCGTTGCTCCTTTGCATCAGGAGCTCGCTTATCTATCAAACCGATGGGATTGTATTAGGCAAGAAATACAAGCGATGGAAGATAAAAAGATGGGTGTTAGTGATTATTCTCTTTATGCTACTTTAAAGCTAATCGATATGCTGAGTAATGAAACAGTGCTAGCATCTATCAATGGTGATACGTTAAAAAGTTTTCCTAATTTTTCAAGCAGAATAGAAGCTGTAACAAACTGTGTGAAAAAAACTGAAGCCCTGCCATTAGGTATGACAAGTAGACTGTTTAAATTACCTACCGCGGAAAGCCTAAGCGGTGTACCTTTATCGAATACCTCTGAAGAAGGAGAAAATAAAGCATTCAAACCCGCTTAATAGAAGGCTTGATTCACCCTGCTGAGGCGACATAAAAACCTATACAGCAGGGTGGAAATTTTTATGCGATGTGTTAGACATTGCAATCAAGTCCATGATAATTCCAAGGAGGACTTCAAGCGATGTTTGAAGATGCGCATGATTTTTATAATTTTTTTAAAAACTTAGGTTCTGAACAGCAACGTAGGTATGTATTTGATTATTATAAGGAGGGGATAGTTGATCTCATCAATAGTATGGATAGTTTTACTATTGTTACTCACGGGTTAGAACCTGATCAACGTCGTTCTGTGTTTGATAGTGTTAAAAGAAGATTAGCTTCGTTTATTCATAATTCAAATGATTTATCGCTTATTCTTACCGAATTAGAGCCCGCGCAACGTACGGAATTGCTCCTTCTTCTTAAAGGAAAGTTAGCTTCAATTCTTCAGAACGTCTATGATTTTCTTATCGTTGTTAAAGGATTAGAGTCTGAGCAACGTAGGTATATACTTAATGCTTATCATTTTTATGGTTTTTGGGATGCGTTAGAAGCAGCGCAACGTAGGGAACTATTTGATAATTTTAAAGAAATGTTAGTTTCTATTATCGATAGCCCCCATAGTTTTATTGTCATTATTAAAGATTTAAGACCCGATCAATACCGTTATGTGTTTGATGGGGTTAAACAACGCTTATCTTCGTTGATCCAGCATGTAGATGACTTGTATATTTTACTGGGACATTTAGAGCCTAAGTATCGTACCGATATGCTTGTTACGCTTAAAGGAAAGTTAGCGGTAATCATTAATAACTTGGATGATTTTGTTCGCGTTATTAAAAATTTAGATCATCAGCAAAGTAGATATGTGTTTAATGCTTGTGACTTTTATAATCGTTTTAGAGCTTTAAGTACTAAACGACGTAGGCAAGTGTTTGATAATTTTAAGGAAACCTTAGTTTCAATCATCGATACCGTCTATGATTTTGATATCATTACTAAAGGGTTAAGGTCTGATCAGCGCCATTACGTATTTGAGAATATTAAACAACGATTGTCTTCGATTATCCACAGCGTGGATGATTTCACTATTCTACTTGAACATTTAAAATCCGATCAACGTCGCTATGTTATTAATAACCTTAAAGAAACGGTTGCTTCAATTATGCATAGCACAGAGGATTTTTCCACGCTGTTTGAACATTTATCAACGGCAGAATGGAATATTGTCATTCAGCATTATGAAAGGATACAGTCAGAGAATTGTTTACCGGGCCCTAGCGGATATCACCCTCCTGCTCGACGTAAAAGAAATACGCTAGAAGAAGGCTGTGAGATTTCATGGAAGGATGTGGATGAGTTCAATGAAGAAAAGGAGAAATCAAGAGAATTTAGTGAAATCAAAATTAACAGTGAGCAATTTCTAGTGTTTCTTGCCGATCCATCGCTATCGGAAACTAAGCGTGCGCAGTTACTTCAGTTACCCGATAAAACCGTTGTAACAGGCGCGGCTAACGATCAGGTTGGTGTCTTAGTTGAGCATCAAAAAACCTTAATGTATTTGAATAAACTAGGCCGTGTATCGGGCATGGCGATGTATGGGATGATGGCTGAAAACACGCTGAAGGATTTTTTTCAGGAAGATTATACAGGTGTTGCGATTAACATAGGATTTATTGCGGGAGGGCAAGTATTTGCAAAACTAGCAGAAAAGGCATCTATAAAGGGAACAAAACTGATTTTAAATGATCAACGACTGCTGGGTCGATCATTTAGGATGGCATCACCTTTTTTAGCACGAGGCACTTCAGTCTATATTGTTTATGATTTAGTTAATCAAATAAAATCATATCAGCAAGGAAACCCGGATGCGGTAGCAGGTATTATGGGCGACAGTATTTTTCTGGGTGTTGATGGCGCAGAGATTGGTATAGAAATAGCAGAAGGGCTTGGATTCTTAGAAGGTGTTTCATCGGTTACAGGGCCTATAGGCGCGACGATTGGGGCGGTAGTGTTTATTGGAACTGATGTTTATTTAGCCGTTAAACAAGTTGATAAAATAGATGCGCTGATTCATTTAAGCAGTACAGAAAAATTCATTGAAGGCTTGCGTGCTTTTGTAGGAATGAATCCTAAGCAGTACCTACAACACTTAATGGAGGAGAAGCAGGCGAATAATCGCTTATTCAAACAAGGAATTGATTTCTTAAAAAACCATACCAGTCTACAGCGAGCTATTTTACCAACCGCGAATGTCGTGGAGGTATGCAATACGCTTATCTATAGAGAAAATTGCCCCGATATTGCTTTATGCCATACGATTAGCCATAGGGCAAATTGTTCACCACTCGACTTTTTAGGGTGCCAACCCGATCAATTTGGCAATTATTTTAAATATAAAACTAGAAAAGACTGTACCAATAAGTTGGATATATATTTAAATAACACGGTGCTACTTGATCGAAAGGTAAACGATATTCATTGGAGTCGAACGAAGCCTGATGCGCTGGAAGGCGATCTTTTTTGTGCGCCCACAGGCGATGATGGCGCTATACCCAGTGAGGGCGCCTACTTTTGTGATAAGGCGATGGGTATAGAATATGCTGATGCCAGAACAGGAAATACGACACTCATTAACTTAGGTGATGGAAATGATAGGGTGATAGGTTTTCCTCAAGGCGATCACGTTGTTATCGTGGGCAATGGGCATAAAATCGCTCACTTAGGCGATGGTAACGATAGTTTTTTGTTAGAAGGCCATACGATTAGCGGTACTCTTCATGGCGGTAACGGTACGAATACCTTGGATTTAGGTCTGTTTGCGAAGGAGCAAAAAACTATTTCGGTTAATTTAAAAAATACAAGGAGCCTTATTTATTTTACTGAACAAGCTAAAAACCAGCTTATTCCGTTAAGAGTTAATAGGATAAGTAATATTCTTTTACGCGCAAACAAACAAGACAGCGTTCGTATCGGTTGCCATACACGCTACAGCGATGCACGAGGCGGAGAAAATCAACACAACCCAGATGTTATTTTTATTCCCAAAAATAAGCATTGTGAATATGCGCTTAAACTTATTATAAGACCTTACACGAATGTTCTTAACCATGCTAGAAATAGGAACAGTCAGTTTACTTACAGTGTGCCTATTGTAAATAAAGGGGAGGCCGCGGTTAGTTTGTTGGAGGCGGGTGGTTTGCATCGATTTGCGTTTGCCTATACATTGAATGATATTAATAGGCTGGAAAAGACAAATAATACGCTAAGCCTTTCTTTTATAGAAGATCAGATTGATACACGGTTAATCAATGATACCGATCGCTATGGCATAGAGAATGAATTTACGCTGCGTATTACTCAATATGCTAGTAATCAGTTAGTTTTACAATTGAGTGATAATGCTGAAATAAGAGTCGAGGGGAATAACTTCTATGCTTTTCAAAGCACGAACCGTTCTATAGACGATATAATAAAGGACTGTTCTAAAACCGCTAATCGTTTAAAGCTCACTATTTTTGTGCAATCGCTTCCAAGCAATGAAACAATTGCTATAGGCCATGGTAAGCATGATGTGTTGCCTAATGATCCTTATCGTCGAAGTCATTTAATAGGAAATGGCGGCGAAAACGTATTTGTTATTCGTTCGGGTCATAAGATTTTAGATGTGCATAAATTACCACTGCCTGAAGTGGTAATTTATGATAGGGACGATGCAAACTTAATTGACACCTTAGATTTACGCGAAATAAGCAATCAGTTGCAAAAAGATTTAGGATTAAGCGTTCAAGCAAGGACGATGTTGATAGGCGATGATGTCGCTATAGCGTTATTTACGTCTATGCAGGGGGTCGATTGTCTCATTAGCACGATACGTTTAAAGAACGCAGTACTTAAAAAATGGACGAGTCGATTACATATTGTTCTCCAGCATGCGCCCATGAAAATGGATGCCGGGTGGGCTTTAAAACCAATACCTTTAGAATTTCCTCACGATAAAGATATCATGGTTATTAATCCCGAAGATGTAGAAGAAAACACGACTATAGTGAGTGCTAAGAAAGCGGGTGATTACCATTTTTATCGGTTGGGAGATAATTTACTTATTAGCAACGTATTGGATAGTCGCATCACAGAAAGTGAGCGCTATGCCCTATCATTGCAAGCGTTTTATCAAACACCTAAATTAGAAAGCTTGTCCATCGTATTTGAGGATAAATCGATCACGCTCAAGCATGAAATAGCACGCATAAAGAATGCTACCGCATTTAAAGATCAAATAACGCATTATAGGCAAGCTAAAAATAATCTATTGTTTAATAAAGCGCCTGAGCATCCGGCTGTACATCAGCGTAAACGTAGAGATGCCAAAAATAGCGCAAGTCATTCAGCAATATGTGGCGCAATTCGGCATCGATTTTTCAAATCTCCATTACCTCAAGTAGAAGGAAAGACTAATAATATACCCGGGCTAAAAATATTTAATCCTTCACAATTTGATGGCTCGGGCCTGTTGCTTCTTATGGCCAACCTTCTTGGTTGTAAATTAGCGCCGGTACCGACTGAAGAAAATGATCCGCGTTTCTATTCGGAAGATTTTGTTCTGCAAGCACTTCAAAAGAAGTTTTGAATCTACAGTGTGTTAATGTTTTTAATTTCCACTTGATGTTTCTCTGCTTTTAGTTTATTTTTCCGATTTTTTTATTTCAGCATACACTTTTTAGCGATCGATGAGACAGGAAAGCATTGTGAAAGCAATGCGAAGTCGAAGAGCCCGCGATAGGCGTGCGTTGACGGGCGAAGCAGGAAACGCATCACGCCGTAAAGTCATTTGTGGGAGGCACGGGCATGAACTCCGAAGGAGTGAGTGCGTGCCGGACGCAGGACGTATCGCGGCCTAATTTCAGTCGCGTCATGCGAACGAATTTCGGGGACACGATGGCCGAAATTCTTCGGGAGCATAGCGACTCACTTGCTTTTTTTGAACTGTTTGAAGTATTTAAATTACCGATTTGTCGTGAATTAATGGACGCGGATCTTCAAGAAGAAATAGCAAACGATACCTTACGCTATAAATGGCTCTATACCGATCAAAAAGAGGCCTTTGAAAAAGCGCTGCAAGCTACGCAATCCTATAGGCGTATACTGTTTCATAAGAAAATGTTGCATGCCGAATTATTTCATGAGAATAAAAAGATTGATCTAAACGAGTTACTCAAGGGATCACTTTTGCATTTTGTGGTACTGAATCCAGAAAGTGACGCATTGGCTCAGTTTATACGAAGTTTAGATAAAGAAGAGATTGATAAGTCCAATGTGGAAGGATGGACGCCGCTGATGCTCGCTTCTCAGTTGGGTAAAAATGAATATGTAAAGTGTTTGCTTGCTGCAGGGGCAGACCTTGAGCGAGAAGTGGCTGGTTTTTCATCGCTGGTGCTGGCAGTAAAAGCGGGACAATGGAAAACAACGAAGCATTTGTTGGAAGCCGGTGCTTGTATTAAGCAGGATAATAATAATAAATTAATAGGCGGGCTAAAGGAAACGTTTCCTGCCATCTATTTTGCTTGCCGCCAATATGATAAGCGCATCTTGAATTTGTTATTAGAAAAGGAAAAGCGGTTGACGCTAATGGATAAAAAAGACGCTCTACTCACGGCATTAGAGGTTGAGAACTTAGAAGCGGTGCGTGTATTATTTAAACATATGACGAAGGAAGATAAAGATCAATTTTCTAAAAAATATAAGCCTTTGCTATTAGAAAAAGCAGTCAGTTCAGGTAATCTTCGCTTAGTGGATGAGATGCTAGCGTCTGATTTTGGCCTCGCGTTTAATAAAACGGATCGTAAGATATTGTTTTTTGCCTTAAGTGAAAAAGGTTTTTTGCCTTTGAATACGGAAGTTACCCTCTGTAAAAGGGAGCCATGTTTTAATAGCGCACAATAAATTTGTGTTATTTATATACTAACCACGGTTGTTCTTATGTTGTTATCTGATCGACTGATTAGTGCTAAGAAATTATCGGAAGACGATAAGCTGGTACCGCGTATACGTCCGCTAACGCTCGCCGATTATTTAGGACAGTCTTCCGTTTCTGAGCAAATGGGTCTTTTCATTCAGGCCGCGCGTGCACGCAATGAAGCGCTGGATCATGTGCTCATCGTGGGACCGCCTGGGTTAGGAAAAACAACCTTGGCACATATTATTGCCAATGAAATGAACGTATCGCTCAAACAAACCTCAGGTCCTATTTTAGAAAAGGCGGGCGATTTAGCGGCATTACTAACGCATCTTGAAGGCCGGGAAGTTTTATTTATTGATGAAATACATCGTTTAAGTCCTGTTATTGAAGAAATATTGTATCCCGCATTGGAAGACTACCAATTAGATATCATGATAGGTGAGGGTCCGGCGGCGCGTTCTATTAAATTAGATTTACCACCGTTTACTTTAATTGGCGCGACAACGCGTGCAGGTTTATTAACTTCTCCGTTGCGTGATCGTTTTGGTATTGTACAGCGACTTGAATTTTATAGTGTGGACGATTTATGTGGTATTGTGATTCGTTCTGCTAGTATTTTGAACGTAAAAATTGATCCTAACGGCGCGATGGAAATTGCTAAGCGTGCGAGGGGCACGCCGCGTATTGCTAACCGCTTATTGCGACGGGTTAGAGATTTTGCAGAAGTGAAAGCCGACGGGTATATTAATGCGTTGTTGGCTGCTCAGGCATTAGATTTGTTGGAGGTTGATCGACAAGGATTTGATCAACAGGACCGTAAGTTATTAACGAGTCTTATCGAAAAATTCGATGGAGGTCCGGTTGGTTTAGATAGCTTAGCAGCAGCGATTGGCGAAGAGCGCGATACTATCGAAGAAGTAATTGAACCGTATTTAATTCAGCAAGGCTTTATGATGCGTACATCGCGGGGTCGCATCGCGACGAAACAGACCTATTTACACTTTGGCCTTTCTTTCCCGGCGCATCTGAATGGAAATAAAGATCTCAGCTGTGTTTAGTTAATAAAAGCACTTAAGTTGAAAGGATGGATGTAATAAGGATATAATACGGACTTGATGGGTTCCATAATAATTTCAAATTAGATTATACCCTCATTGTTCTCTTAAAAGTCCAACAAAATATAACTTATATCAACAATAAAGTTTCATCTAAGAAATGGTACAAGATTATCTATTCTTGTTAGCTGATCTTGAATATTGTTAACACCTTATTAGGTTATGTTTATGCATTTTATCTGCCGTCTTAAACAGCTTGTCTTATTATTTATTTTAAGCGCTACGATGATGAGTGCCCAAGCTGCTCCGATCGGCGGGCAAGTAACTGCAGGTGCTGGAAATATTAGCCAGTCAGGCAATACCACAACCATTAATCAGCAAAGTCAAAATCTGTCGCTGAACTGGAACCAGTTCGATATTGCGCCAAAAGAAACGGTTAACTTTGCGCAACCTAATCCTCAAGCACTTGCCGTGAACCGGGTGTTAGGAAGTAATCAAGCGAGCCAGATCCAAGGTCATTTGAATGCGAATGGCCAGGTGTGGTTGATTAATCTGTACTAGTTCCGACCAAATCGTACAAAACTCTTGAAAGAGAGAGAGTTTCCGGTTTTGATAGAGGTGCAAAACTTCGAACGATGAGACAGGAAAGCATTGTGAAAGCAATGCGAAGTCGAAGAGCCCGCGATAGGCGTGCGTTGACGGGCGAAGCAGGAAACGCATCACGCCGTAAAGTCATTTGTGGGAGGCACGGGCATGAACTCCGAAGGAGTGAGTGCGTGCCGGACGCAGGACGTATCGCGGCCTAATTTCAGTCGCGTCATGCGAACGAATTTCGGGGACACGATGGCCGAAATTCTTCGGGAGCATAGCGACTCACTTGTATTACTATCTGTCAGAATAGTCAAGGTTAAAATAGGCCGCCCATGCTTTTTTGAGTAAGTTAAGCTTACCGGAATATGTTAAAAAAAGTACTGCGTAGTTTTGATCGATTAATTAATAGAATTAATAATTGAGAGTATCAATCAATGATTATAAAACCCAAAATTCGTGGATTTCTTTGGGATAAGTTGCAGTAATAAAGCAGGTTACGGGCTTAGCAGAATTTGCAAAATAGGCTTCCATTGACTAAATGGTTATTTAATAGGGAGTCAATGACTAATATGTTTAAGGTGCTCTAGGCTGTGGCAATTTGGACAAAGGACTTCAAGATTAGATATATCATTATTATTACGATTTTTATCTTTATGGTGAACGCCAAGGGTGCGTGGCTCAATATTATAAGCACACCGATTGCAGCGATCAATTAATCCTCTAGTAACTAGAGACTTTCTTACAGTTGTAAAAGAAGGCTTGAAAGTTTCTTTAGATGCTTTATTGACGCAGGGTTTAGAGCAATATTTTCTATCGATGAGACAGGAAAGCATTGTGAAAGCAATGCGAAGTCGAAGAGCCCGCGATAGGCGTGCGTTGACGGGCGAAGCAGGAAACGCATCACGCCGTAAAGTCATTTGTGGGAGGCACGGGCATGAACTCCGAAGGAGTGAGTGCGTGCCGGACGCAGGACGTATCGCGGCCTAATTTCAGTCGCGTCATGCGAACGAATTTCGGGGACACGATGGCCGAAATTCTTCGGGAGCATAGCGACTCACTTGTATGACATGCATGTCCGATGAATGGTTTAAGGCAGTGTTGACAAATATACTCAATTTTTCCTTTGTTTTTCTGGGCTACTCTGTAACAAGAAGTAGAACAATATTTGGCTTTATTGCATCGGGAAGAAATATGTGTAAAAGGGGATTTGCATATTAAGCATAATGCTTTTATTTCTGTTCTTTCCGAGTTTGCTTTACAACTAAGAGAGCAAAATTTGGAAGTAGGGATTAAATAGGGTTTTACCCGGTAGGGGATTTCGCAAAACGAACAAATTTTATTAGGGGGTTTCATATGCCACTAAAAAAAGGAAAATCAAAAAAGATTATATCGGAGAATATAGCGGAACTGGTACGACACGGTAGAAATCAAAAGCAGGCGGTTGCTATCGCCTATGCCCAGGCAAGACAAGGCAAGAAAAAAACCAAGAAGTAAACTTAGGGCTATTATCTTATAAATTACAAGTGAGTCGCTATGCTCCCGAAGAATTTCGGCCATGGTGTCCCCGAAATTCGTTCGCATGACGCGACTGAAATTAGGCCGCGATACGTCCTGCGTCCGGCACGCACTCACTCCTTCGGAGTTCATGCCCGTGCCTCCCACAAATGACTTTACGGCGTGATGCGTTTCCTGCTTCGCCCGTCAACGCACGCCTATCGCGGGCTCTTCGACTTCGCATTGCTTTCACAATGCTTTCCTGTCTCATCGAACGCGTTTTTCACGCAGCAATGATAATTTAAGTTTGAATAAAATACTTAAAAAGTTTTATTAATTAAAAAAGAATAAACATCCGGAGCGCTCAACTAAGCGCCTCGGATGTTTAGAAGATTAGCTATTTATGGTGCTTTTCAGAAGATTGATCTTCAAAAGCATAGTTACGGTGGCGTAATTTAGGTTCTCCACCATAACGTCGTGGGTTGCGTCTATGTGATCGCAATGCACTATTAGCGGGTGCTTTATTTTCCGTCTTTTCACTCGTAGTAGGATTCACTGGTTTCGGATGGGTAACTATAGCCTGTGTTTGTGTTGGTACTACTTGAGGAGCAGTAACGATGCTTGGTTTTTCTACCGCTTCAATCGGCTTTCTAGGAGCAGGACGCGGTTGTACCGGATGTTGTTTTTTTACTGCTTGAGTTTCCTCGATGGGAAGTGCGCGCTCAGGTGGTCTTCTTCTGGGCTGCGGTGTTCTTTCTACAGCAGAAGGCTTAGCTTGTGTTTGCTGTTCATATCGAGTGGGTTGGTTGTTGGCAGCTGGATAGCGATTACCTTGTCCACGCTCTCTTCGGGGGCGGCTTCGGTTATTGTTGTTTCTATTGCCTCCTTTTGCATAACGGCGTTCTTGATGCGGTTTTGCAGCATAGTGTTCTGCTTTCTTAGCGGGCTGTGCAACAACTACCGGTGTTGTTTTTTTAGATTTAGTTAAATCGCTGAGCATGGAAAACAGACGACTTAACACGCCTAATTGCGTTTTAGATTTGTTTTTGTTGTTAGGTAGAACAATCGATTTTACCGCGGGCACTTCAGGTTGACGAGCCACAGGTGCAGCATAAGGCATAGAAACATCAGTACGTGTTCTATTTTCTAGTAACTCATAACTGGCTACATGGCTGTCTTTATCTTCAGCGCTTTTGGTCAGTGCGGTAATTTTATGTTGCGGCGATTGCCAGTAAGGATTAGGAATAAGTTGCAACGTGACTTGATAACGTTGTTCGATTTGGTTAATGGCCGTTCGTTTTTCATTGATAAGATAGGTTAGCATATCAATCGGCAACTCTACACGTAATTGTTGTGTTGATTTCTTTAATGCTTCTTTTTCAATTAAGCGAATCAGCGATAAAGCTAATGACGCTGGACTTCGTACGGTGCCTTGTCCGCTACAATGCGGGCAAAGTGTTTCATTCGCTTTACCTAAGGAGTGACGTAAACGTTGGCGAGACATTTCTAATAATCCAAACGCCGAAATACGTCCTATTTGAATGCGTGCGCGATCTTTTTTGGTCGCTTCGCGTAAACAGTTTTCAACTTTGCGCTTGTTATCTTCAGAATTCATATCGATGAAATCGATAACAATTAATCCGCCTAAATCACGTACACGTAATTGATGCGCAATTTCTTTAGCGGCTTCTAAGTTTGTTTTTATGGCCGTTTCTTCGATATCGCCATTTTTGGTAGAACGGCCGGAGTTAATATCAATGGCAACTAAGGCTTCGGCACGATCAATGACAATGGTACCGCCGGAAGCTAAACGTATTTCACGTTGAAAGGCTGATTCAGCGGCTTCTTCTATATTAAATTGTAGAAAGAGCGGTGTTGGGTTTTGGTAAAGGGTAATACGCGATAAAAAGTCAGGACGGATTTGCTCGATGTATTGTCTTATTTTTTCATAGATTTTTTTATCATCGATAATGATTTCATCAATATCACGTCGCAGGTAGTCACGTATAGAACGGGTAATCAGATCGCCTTCTTGAAAAACTAAGAAAGGCGCTGAACGTTCATTAAATGCGTGTTGTATGGCATCCCATTGCTTAAGCAATAAACCAAAATCATTTTGTAGTTCTTGTAGATCACGTCCTACACCTGCTGTGCGTAGAATAAGTCCCATTTCACCAGGAACAGCCAATTGGCTTAATGAGTCCTGCATGGCACGTCGCTCTTCACCTTCGATACGACGCGAAATACCACCAGCGCCCGGATTATTGGGCATCAATACTAGGTAGCTGCCGGGTAATGTGATGTAGGTTGTCAAAGCAGCGCCTTTATTACCGCGCTCCTCTTTTTCTATTTGCACCATCATTTCCTGACCTACTTTCAGCGAACTTTTAATCGCTTGATCATTGTTTTTAAATTTAAAGTAGGAGGGGGCAATTTCTTTGAAGGGTAGAAAACCATGGCGATCAGCGCCATAGTCGATAAAGGCAGCCTCTAAGCTAGGCTCAATACGACTAATTTTCCCTTTATAGATATTGGATTTTTTTTGCTCTTGGCCTGTATATTCAATATCTAAGTCAGAAAGTTTGTTTTCTTCTAATAAGGCCACTCGGATTTCTCCTGCTTGAGCGGCATTAATTAATATTCGATTTTTTTCACTATGCATCGTTGAATCCTATTGGGATAAAAGGTCCAACTAAGCTTGTATTCCTTGTAAACGTGCGAATATACAACTAAAACAAATTAAAACTAAAACGAGTGCAGTTTGAAATAATGACCGCTTAATCAATGTGGTCGATTTAAAGCGGGTTAACGTTATTCTTTGCATTTGCATAAGCTATCTTGTCTTTTAGACGGGTAGCATCGGTTTTAAAATTCTGTTTTCAACACGTTACAAGTTTGTCTATGTTTATTCTCAACGCTTAAGTTCTAGTGAACGATACAATCTGTTGTAAGAAGTAAATACCTTTATCATAGGCTTTAAAAAGCAGGGGTATCGACCACGTTCTAAAAAAACCGGAGCGGAGAATAGTGACTCAAATAAATGACTACAAACTTAGAAGCCGGACCAATTTAATTCTTTAATAATTTGGGGTTTTTAATGGGTGTCCCCACACCTAAATTTCAATAAAAAACTAAAGCTTTTTGCTTTAGTTTAGGGCTTACAAAGCGTTGATTTTTATCGTTCGCTTTGCTTCTCTTAATTAAGTAAGCCCATGGCGGGTAGCCATATTGGCTTACAAAAAACTAAATCTGGGGGCATTATAACAGTATTTAGTAGCTTAGCAATAAGCCAAGGGGGCCAAACCAGGCGCCATGCCGCGCTTTGGGGTGCTAAAAGGAGGGATTTTGTTTTACTGAAAAGTTTTGCTATGCTTACTCTGGCCTTACTATAAGGTTTTAGGGTTTTGTCAGGGGGTGGTTTTATATCAGCCCTGGGCTAGGCCTTTTTTCAAGCCCTGTCATGGGTATGACATCGTTTGGAAAGAGGCTCATCTACTGACAAGCTTTTTCTTAACGCTATTATGCACTACTTAGATGGGGAATTTTGCTTATGTATAAGAAGTTTTTGGTTTCAATGCTGTTGACAGTGGCCTTAGCTGGTTGTGGTCATCAGTCTTCTGATAAGCAAGGCGATCAAATGGATACAGCATTGCCTATCCAAGACCAAATAACGAATCCAGCGCCAGTTAATGGGGCTGAGCCAGCTAACCCAGCAACGGCAGAGCCAACACAAACACCCCCTTCTGCGGCAACGGATACGACGCAGCCAGCGGCCGGTACAACAACCCCTAATGCAGCGACAATAACGCCAGCAACTGACAAGGATGCCGCTGCTGCTGCTAAATCCGCTGCCGATGCTGCTGCTTCCGCTGCCGATGCTGCTGCTTCCGCTGCTAAAGCCGCTCAATAGGGTCTTACGCTTAAGACACAGCAGGGCTAGCTGTTTAGGGATATAAAAAGGGGTTGGAGTCTTTCTCTAGCCCTTTACTAGCGTTTTTTTTTACCCCTTGTTTTCTCCCTTGAGAACGCCCTTTTTTCTTTGTTTTTCTATGAAGATTAAGCTGCCGATTGCCCCCTATTTATGGTAATATTCAGCTTATTTTGTGTATGAATGGGTTTTTATGACAGAGCCAGTAGTAGCCAACGAAATTATATCCGTCACGATTGAAAAAGAGCTTAAGCAGTCTTATCTGTCTTATGCGATGAGTGTTATCGTTGGCCGTGCTTTACCTGACGTACGGGATGGCTTAAAGCCTGTTCACCGACGCATTTTATTTGCCATGAGCGAGCTGGGCAATGACTGGAATAAGGCCTATAAAAAATCAGCCCGTGTGGTCGGGGATGTGATTGGTAAATATCACCCGCATGGTGATAATGCTGTCTATGATGCGATTGTGCGTATGGCACAGACCTTTTCGCTACGCTCGATTTTGATTGATGGTCAAGGTAATTTTGGTTCCATAGACGGCGATTCCGCCGCGGCGATGCGATATACCGAAATTCGTATGTCAAAGCTAGCGCATGCCTTGCTAGCGGATTTGGCCAAGGAAACGGTTGATTTTGTCCCCAATTATGATGAAACAGAGCAAATCCCCGTCGTATTACCCACCCGTGTGCCTAATTTATTGGTGAATGGTTCCTCTGGTATCGCGGTAGGGATGGCGACCAATATTCCGCCCCATAATCTGGCTGAAGTGGTTGACGCGTGTCTAGCCTTGATCGACGATCCTGAACTGAGCATTGAGCATTTGATCAGCTTGGTAAAAGGCCCTGATTTCCCAACCGCGGGCTTAATTTATGGCAGAAAAGGCATTGTAGAAGCCTATCACGGCGGAAGAGGGCGAGTTTTTGTTAGAGCAAGAACGCACTTTGAGCTCGATGAAAAAACCAATAAACAACGTATTATTGTGACCGAGCTTCCTTTCCAGGTTAATAAAGCCAAGTTAATAGAAAAGATTGCTGAATTAGTCAAAGAAAAGCGCATCGAAGGGATTACTGCGTTGCGTGATGAATCCGATAAAGACGGTATGCGAATTGTGATTGAGGTACGACGTGGTGAAAATGCCGATGTACTGCTGAATAATCTTTTCTCTCAAACACAGTTTCAAGTGACATTTGGTATTAATATGGTGGCCTTAGTCGATGGCAGGCCGGCACTCCTTAATCTGAAGCAGCTTATAGAAGCATTTTTATCCCATCGTCGCGAAGTCGTCACACGACGTACCTTATTTGATTTACATAAGGCGCGTGAACGTGCGCATATCTTAGAGGGCTTAGGGATTGCCTTAGCGAATATTGATCCCATGATCGCGTTAATCAAAGCCGCTAAAGACCCGAGCTCAGCCAAGCAACAACTGTTGCAGCAAGATTGGCAATTAGGTGTGGTCGCAGAGATGCTGCGCAAAGTGCCTGTATCCGAAGGTAAACGATTGACTGAAAAAGAATTCAGTCTTTATGGTCTGATCTCAGAAACGCAACGTTACCGTTTATCACCCGAACAAGCACAAGCTATTCTAGATCTGCGTTTACACCGTTTAACGGGATTAGAGCAGGATAAAATTCTGAATGAATACCGTGAACAGTTAACACTGATCAGTGAGTTATTAGAAATTCTGAGTAATCCGGATCGTTTACGTCAGGTCGTGCGTGAAGAATTATGTGCGGTCAGAGAAGAGTTTTCAGATGTACGTCGTACTGAAATTGTGACGGTTGATTCAGAAATTAATGAAGAAGATTTAATTCCATCCGAAGACGTTGTGGTTACACTATCGCATGATGGCTATATCAAACGTCAAGCATTAGATGTGTATCAAGCGCAACGGCGTGGTGGCAGAGGAAAATCGTCCGGTGATATCAAAGAAGAAGATTTTATAGAACATCTATTGATTGCGAATACGCATGCCACGTTATTATGTTTTTCAAGTTTAGGTAAAGTACATTGGCTTAAAGTGTATAAATTACCCGAAGGAAGTCGAACTGCGAAAGGAAGACCCATTGTTAATTTATTAAGTTTGGGTGCGGATGAACGTATTCATGCGGTATTGGCGGTGCATCACTTTGATGCTGACCACGCTATTTTTATGGCAACGGCGAATGGAACGGTCAAGAAAACCAGTTTGATTGATTTTTCACGACCACGAAATGACGGTATTATTGCAATTGATTTGCGTGAAGGTGATCGTTTAGTGGGTGTTGCATTAACAGATGGTCAGCAAGACGTCTTATTGTTTACCGATGCGGGGAAAGTGATTCGTTTTAATGAAAGTAAAGTGCGAGCAATGGGACGTACGGCGTGTGGGGTTAGAGGTGTTAAATTACAAGAAGGACAACGCGTTATCTCATTGATTATTGCTAAACCCGACGGACAGATATTAACGGCGACGAGTCAGGGTTATGGTAAACGCACGCCAATAGACGAACATCGTTTAACGGGTCGTGGCGGTAGTGGTGTAGTAGCGCTTAAAATAACTGAACGGAATGGTAATGTAGTGGCGGCGGTTCAGGTATTCCCTGAAGATGAAGTCATGTTAATTACCAATAAAGCGACCTTAGTACGTACACGTGTAGAAGAAATTCGTAGTGCGGGTCGGCATTCTCAAGGCGTGCGTTTAATCCGATTAAACCAAGGCGAGAAATTGGTCAGTTTAGAACGAATAGAAGAAGAAATTCTTGATGAAACAAACGCTGTCATTGCCGCGCGCCTGCGGCGCTCGCAATGACGATGATTTTTATATAGTCACGTTCAAGAACAATAATTTAATACAATGAATAAAAAACAAGAACTCCTCCATTCATTAACAGACATTAATGTCATTAAATTTGGTGAATTTACACTGCGTAGCGGTAAGATTTCGCCTGTTTATATTGATTTACGTTCTATTATTGCCTATCCCAAATTGTTGCGCGAGGTCGCTTGTGCGCTTTGGGATAGAGTGAAAAATCTGCAAACGAGCTTGTTATGCGGTGTTCCCTATACGGCTTTACCGATAGCTACCTGTATTTCTTTAGATCAAAATTTACCGATGGTAATTTGTCGTAAAGAAGCGAAAGAATATGGCACAAAAAAACAAGTCGAAGGCGTTTTTAAAAAAGGTCAAAATTGTTTAGTCATCGAAGATGTAGTGACAACGGCCGGTAGTGTCATCAAGACCATCGATGTTTTACAACAACAAGGCTTGCAAGTAACCGATGTGGTTGTATTAGTTGATAGACAAGAAGGTGGTCGAAAAGCTTTAGAAGAAAAGGGTTATCGTTTGCATTCTGTTTTTACCTTGGACGATCTGTATCAAAATCATTAGCTAAGCTATACTCACAGCAGCCTATATTTCAACCTGATGTGTTGTAATATATACCGTTAACTTAATTAGGTTTTTTAGCATGTCTACGTTCAATTGGATTGACTATACGATTATCGCTATTATTGCACTGTCGGTGCTGATTAGCGTGATGCGCGGTTTTGTGCGTGAAATTGTTTCTTTGGTGATATGGGTCGCGGCTATTATCGTCAGCTTTATCTTTTATCAATATATTGCTGGCTTGTTAGTGAATGTGATTCATTCCGATTCAGTGAGACTGGTGGTTAGCTTTGTTGGCTTGTTCTTAGCCACATTAATATTAGGGATGTTAATTAATTATCTGATTGGCCAATTAGTTTCTAATACAGGATTAAGTGGAACGGATAGAGTATTAGGTATTATATTTGGTGTGGCGCGTGGTATTTTAGTTGTTGTGTTACTGATGATGCTAGCGGGGTTAACACCTTTTTCTAAAGAGCAATCTTGGAAGGAGTCGGTATTGATTCCACATTTTGAACCGGTAGAAAGTGGGCTAAAAGCCTTGTTACCTGATTCGGTGAATGCGCGTTTAGAGTTAAACAAAGAAGGTCACGAGAAATAAACTAAGGCACTGTCTCTATTCGGCAAAACAATCAATGCATTACCTTCAGAGGGACTCCAATCACTTAACACGAATCGTTTTATACGCTTAGCATTTGAATTTTCGGCTGTAGTGTGTTGGGTCTCTTGGTTGAATAACTGAATACAGGGTTGATGGGTGTGTCCATGGATGATCCATTGTGCTGACGATTCTTTTACTTCCTTCATTAAATCATCCATCACTATATCGTATTTTGCGTCATGGCTAGGCATACCGGTGTGTTCTTTTCCACGTAAGTAACGGGCAATTTCCTGGCGTAGAAACAGCGGTAATCCTAAAAATAGCGATTGTAAAAAGCGCGTACGTGCGAGGTGACGGAACGCCATATAGTTTTTATCCAATGTGCATAAACTATCACCATGCGTTAGCAGCGTAGGTATACCGTAGAGTGTTATTAAAGTAGGGTCGTTCAGTAATTGGCAGCCCGCTTTCTTAATAAAACGCTGTCCAATTAAGAAATCACGATTACCGGGCATAAAATAGGTTTTGACACCGCGCGCGTTTAATTCTGCGAGCGTGGCGGCAATTTGTTGATTGAAAGGGGATTCATCATCATCGCCAATCCAGCTTTCAAACAGATCGCCCAAAATATAGAGTGCTTCGGCTTTTCTTGCCTGGTGTTGTATAAAGTAGAGAAATAAACGTGTCAATGCGGGTTGATTGGCACTCAAATGTAAATCCGATATAAATAAAGTCGACATAGGGCAATAATAGCGTATTTTCCTATCAATGAGATAAGAGCTTGATGGAAGCAAGTGATAATTAGTAAAAAACGCATACCCTTGATAGAGGAACCCACATTTTTCCCAGCGAATGGCTTGATGTGGGCTGCAGTGTATTTTTAACCTATCAACTCACTTCTATCGCTGCGCGAGGTTCTCAACTGAGCGTAGCGGAAGAGATGTTTGTTTTGTCTCATTGGAAGAATCGGGTTTAAAAAATGAATGCGGATTAGAATTAGCATGCTTATTTTTTATAGATCTTAAATGATTCTTTAAGATTTTAACTACATCTTCATGATCCATTATCTTTGCTAGATCTAGTGCTGTAGTTCCGGTGTCGTTTTTTTCATTTGGATTACACAACTTGTCTTTAAGCAAGGCGTTAACCACATCGATATGGCCACTCTCTGCAGCTAGGTGGGGTGCTATAACTCCTGCGTTGGTTTTTTCATTCGGATCACACAGCTTGTCTTTAAGCAAGGCGTTAACCACATCGATATGGCCATACATGGCAGCTAATTGGAGAAAACTTCCTATTTCTTGTGCAGACGCTTCATTGTTAATTAACTTTTCTTTTTTACAGAAAGATGAAAAGGCTTGTGTTACTTCTTTTTGGTCATTGCCTAAGCTATATATTTTTGTGGATACAGGGTAATTTTGTTTATCTTTTGCAAGTAAAGATTTTAATAGATTAGAAAGTGTAGCGAGTCCATTTTCAGAATCAGGACATATCAACCGATGAGACAGGAAAGCATTGTGAAAGCAATGCGAAGTCGAAGAGCCCGCGATAGGCGTGCGTTGACGGGCGAAGCAGGAAACGCATCACGCCGTAAAGTCATTTGTGGGAGGCACGGGCATGAACTCCGAAGGAGTGAGTGCGTGCCGGACGCAGGACGTATCGCGGCCTAATTTCAGTCGCGTCATGCGAACGAATTTCGGGGGCACGATGGCCGAAATTCTTCGGGAGCATAGCGACTCACTTGATTTGGCCGTGATTATCTATAACCCATTGCTTTTTATCTTTCTCATAGAGTAGTGCGATGACGTGATCAATAGAATATAACATTAATGCAAAGCGTTTTTCTGTTTGAACGCTTGAAATAGCCTTTAAATGCTCAATCATTTCTTCACTAGAATAGATGCTGGTGAAGTTGTTTGTTTCGCATATTTTACCTTTTTCTGCCGTTAAGTAACTACTTATAAGGGGCAGTACTGTTTTAGAATCATATTGCAAAATAGCTTCTTTCGATGAGACAGGAAAGCATTGTGAAAGCAATGCGAAGTCGAAGAGCCCGCGATAGGCGTGCGTTGACGGGCGAAGCAGGAAACGCATCACGCCGTAAAGTCATTTGTGGGAGGCACGGGCATGAACTCCGAAGGAGTGAGTGCGTGCCGGACGCAGGACGTATCGCGGCCTAATTTCAGTCGCGTCATGCGAACGAATTTCGGGGACACGATGGCCGAAATTCTTCGGGAGCATAGCGACTCACTTGTTAGGCTCAAATAAAATAGTCATCGTTTCCAGAAAGGCACGTGTTTCTAGATAAACAGAATAGAAGTCTTCAGTATTGACTGTACTTTCAGGTTTATTTAAAGAGATTGCTGCATACTGTTTTAATAAAGACCATTGCTTTAATTTACCCGTAGGAATTTCACAGATTTTTATATCGCCCGCTGTTAAAAGTTGAGCGGTTTGAATAAAATCCTGCATTTGATATAAAAAATTGTTTTGCTTCATGTAGTCAAGACGAGTCTGATAGCGTTGATATTCGTCAGGGCCTAACAAAAAAGCATCTCTAGCCATAGAGGCAAGGCCTTGGCAGTAGCCGATAGGACTTATTTTCGTGTTAATCGTATAAGCGTTGATGCATTTAATAATCAGGGCGGGTTGGAACATAATTTAAGAAAACGTCTTCATGGTTTGAATAAGCGTCGAAGCAGCCCAATCGAATGAGAGATCATAACGTAATTTTCAGCAGAAGAAGTGGTGATTTCGTAATCTTTTGATAACCTACGAAAATGATTAAGCCATGAGAAAGTCCTTTCTATCACCCACCGCTTAGGCAAAAGAGACCATTTTTTTGTTATCCGGCAAGAAATTTCAATGGTTCTCTTTAATGTATTTATAACGAATATTTCCATTGTTTTTCTATAACCTGCATCGGCACAAACACCCCTAAACTTGGATATTTTTGCACAGCTTGTTCAAAAACTTTACATCCGCCTACCGTATCATGGGTGTTAGCTGCATGCACAGTCACCTGCAAAATATGCCCTTGCGTGTCAGTGACAATGTGCCTTTTTCAGCCCTTTATTTTTTTTTCCGCCATCAATACCACGTTCTTTCGCGGCAGACGTTGTTTTAACACTTTGTGAATCAATTAAACTATACTTTGGTTTAGGAGCTTTACCCATGCCTACTCGGCTCTTCTCTACTAAACTTTCCATTATCTTTTCCCATGTCCCTTGAACTTTAGCTCGCATAAAAAAACTATAGACTGTTTTCCAGGGTGGAAAATTACTCGGTAATTGACGCCATTGACATCCGGTTTTTGTTATGTAGAAAACTGCATTCACAAGGGTTCTTTTCGAATACTTTCTACGATTTCCGTATTTACCGCATTTAAAATATCCTTTAATTAGTTTCCACTGCTTGGTGCTTATATCGCTTGGGTAGGACATTTTCTTTTTTTTAGGATTTTTATCCCTACCTTTATAAACTATTTTCTTATTTATTTAAACCATGAAGACGTTTTCTAACCTTGGAAGTAGTGAAAATGAACCTTCCTTGGGTAAGCTTATGTACGCTAATATAATGTAAATAGATTAATGTTTTATTAAATAATCAGTTTTTTGGGTTGAAAATCTCTGTGCGGAATAAAAATAAAAAAGCGTGTTCTATCGTCTTCGATGAGATAAGGAGAGCATAACGACTCACTTGCGATGGCCGTGCTTTGCTCGTCATGAAGGTATAAAAACGATAGTTATTTAATGCAAGCCGCTTATTAATTTGTAATGAAAGGGAATGCCGAAGATAATGATTAGGCTTGGAGTATACGCAGCGAAGCCCTGGCTTACTCCTGCTATGTAATTTGGGTATACTACCTCACCCTCAGATTTATTAAAATTTGCATTTTAAGCACTATTGACCATAGAGCTTTTTATAAAGAAGACATTATGAAAACCCGTTTTGCTCCGAGTCCCACGGGCTATATCCATTTGGGAAATGCTCGAACCGCTTTATTTAGTTTTTTATTAGCTAAATCCCAAGCCGGCCATTTTTTATTACGCATAGAGGATAGTGATGCCACGCGTTCTCTGCAATCATTATCAGAACAGGTACAAGTCGATTTATTATGGTTAGGTTTGCCTTGGGAGGAAGGGCCCGGCAAGGAAGGAAAAAACGGTCCTTATTTTCAATCCGAACGCCAATCGATTTATGCGCATTATTATCAAGCTTTAGCAAAGGCAGGGCGCGCCTATCCGTGTTTTTGCAGCGAACAAGAATTAAGCATGATGCGTAAGCGTCAATTATCACAAGGCAAACCGCCACGCTATACCGGCGCTTGTCGCCATTTGACGGCCAGCCAAATCGCTGAAAAAGAAGCGCAAGGCAAGAAAGCAACCTTACGTTTTCAGGTTCCTGCTGCGCAAACCATCCGCTTTAATGATTTAGTCAAAGGTGAACAAGCGTTTGCCAGTGATGATATCGGTGACTTTGTGATACAGCGTAGCGATGGTTCAGCGGCGTTCTTCTTTTGTAATGCCATTGATGATGCCTTAATGGGTGTAACACACGTGCTGCGTGGTGAAGATCATCTGACCAATACACCCCGGCAGATGATGTTATTGCAGGCATTAGATTTAGCCGTGCCGACTTATGGACACATGTCGTTAATTGTTGGAGAAGATGGTACGCCGTTATCAAAACGACACGGTAGCTTTAGTATTAAGGCCTTGCGCGAATTAGGCTATTTTCCAGAGGCTTTACAAAATTATTTGGCGCGATTAGGTCATACCTATACCGATTCTGATTTTATGACCATGCAAACGCTGATTAAAAAATTTTCCGTTGAACGATTAGGTAAATCACCGGCACGTTATGACCAGGTTCAATTACACTATTGGCAGCGGCAAGCCTTATTGCAGTGTAACGATGAGCAACTCGTTGCTTGGATGGGTGAAGAAGTGAAAAAGCTTGTCCCAGCGGCATTCATGCCAGAATTTATGACATTAATGCGTGCTAATATTTCATTTCCGCATGATGCGCTGCAATGGGCAAAGACATTGTTTGCCGAGCTGGTACTCACCGAGCAAGCCAATGAGTTTTTAAAAAATGTACCTTCGGTATTTTGGGAATCGGCTTTAACATTATTAGAACAGCCACTTGAATTGAAAGGTTTGCTCAAAGGACTTCAGGACACATTAAAAATAAAAGGTAAAAGTTTATTTGCACCTTTACGTATGGCCTTAACCGGGCGCTTAGATGGTCCTGAAATGGAAAAGCTTTATATGTTAATCGGCATTGAAAAAATACGTCAGAGAATCCTTTATGCTAAAAATTTATAATACGCTCACACAAGAAAAACAAACCTTTAAACCGTTACAGGATAAAAAAGTCGGACTGTATGTCTGCGGTATGACGGTTTACGATTTATGTCATATTGGCCATGCGCGTGTTTTAGTCGCCTTTGATGTGGTGGTGCGTTATTTACAAAGCCAAGGCTATCAAGTGAATTACGTACGTAATATTACGGATATTGACGATAAAATTATTAAGCGTGCTCAAGAAAACAATGAAAGTTTAAGTGATTTAACCGGACGCATGATTGAGGCTATGCATAAGGATTTTTCGCAATTAAATATTTTGCCGCCTACGCATGAGCCTAAAGCAACCGAAGCGATTGCACAGATGATCGATTTGATTCAAGCGCTGATGGAAAAAGGCATTGCCTATCAATCGGATAATGGTGATATTTTTTATGCAGTCGATAAGTTTAAAACCTACGGTGAATTGGCACATCAAGATTTGGAGAAATTACGTCGTGGCTCACGGGTTGCGGTTGAGCTAACGAAAAAAGATGCCTTAGATTTTGTGTTGTGGAAACAAGCTAAGCCCAATGAGCCCAGTTGGGATTCACCTTGGGGAAAAGGACGGCCCGGTTGGCATATTGAATGTTCTGCGATGTCTATGGCGGCGTTAGGCGAACATTTTGATATACATGGAGGCGGTTTAGATTTAGTTTTTCCGCATCATCAAAATGAAATTGCACAATCTGAAGGCGCAACAAATAAAAAATTTGTAAATACCTGGATGCATGTCGGTTTTGTACAAATTAACCGACAAAAAATGTCTAAGTCCTTAGGGAATTTTTTTACGGTGCGTGATGTATTGGCTGAATATCCGGCTGAAGTGGTGCGTTATTTTTTAGTGGCAAGCCACTATCATAGCCCTATTCACTATTCGCAGGAAAATTTGCAAGCGGCGCAATCGGCATTACAACGTTTTTATACGAGCTTGCGTGGTCTTGAATTGAATGTCGCATTGGAAGATTCCGATTTTTCTGCTCAGATAAAAGATTACCAAAAGAAATTTAAAGCAGCGATGGACGATGATTTTAATACACCGGAAGCGTTGGCTGTATTATTTGACGTTGTGCGTGAGATTAATCGAGTTCGAGAAACAGATTTAAAACAAGCGGTAGCCTTAGCAAGCTTTTTAAAACAACAAGCTGTTGTATTAGGTATTTTACAACAAAATCCGGAACAGTTTTTAAAAACGGGTATTCAAGAAGAGCAATCACAAAAAATCGACGCATTGATTGCAGCACGAAATAAAGCACGTGCTGAAAAAAATTGGACTGAAGCGGATAGAATTCGTGATGAGTTAGCGGGCTTAGGTGTTTCAATTAGCGATCATGCGTCAGGAACGGACTGGCATCGGGTGTGATAGTAGCGAGTAGAAAAAGCATCCTGCTTTTTTACACTAGGTGGTGGTTCTAGCCGAACATGGGGGCAATCATAGAACGATAATAATGAAATTGTTCAGTTTCCTCGGGAGGATTTGAATTTTTCTCAGGAGGATTTAAACTCTTTTCCAAGTTTTTAACCTCAGAAAACAGAGTAGAACGAGCGCTAGTTAGGGTTTGTGTAGCCGCATTTATCGTTTCCCTGCCTTCGAATGGGGCGAATAAAGCAATCAGGTCTCTTAATACGGTTTTTATTGCTTCATAAACTTTATCCAGTCCTGTGGGCAAATACGCGTCTCTAACCACTTGATCTACATTTTCGATAGTCGTTTTAATTCTACGAATCATTGCCAATATATCCTTGTGTTCTAGATTTATTTCCTTATTCTTCAGTGTGCCCAACGTTTCCTGAATAGAACTTAAAGGGTTACTAATATCATGCTGAAAAGAATATTTATCGGTAAATTTTTCTTTATTTTTATTGATTAGTCGCTTGTACTCTTCTAACGCCATAGAGATATCTATGATTGATTGCTGAAGCGACTTTATTTTTTTATTGTAGTTAGTGCTCATTATGATTAGTCCGGTTAAGAAATAGCTATTTATCTGAAGCTAAATCATATTGTAAGCGTAAATGATTAAGGATTTATTAATATTTTGCCGTCATTGCGAGTAGCGTAATGATGAGATGATTATTTATTCATTGTATTAGTATTTAATTTTTCCTTAAGAAAAAAAATATAAACTAATTATGTTGAAAAACATAATTTATCTATTGAAGAGGAGGTTTTTTTGAGTTCATTAGTAACAAAATAATTTTGGTTTAACGAGGAGATTTTATGACGACTTCAATCTTAGCGGAAAATACAATAACACAAAAAATGGCACCTAATTTTGTTAATCATTTTTCCGAAAATATAAACTATGACCCTGTTGCTGGCTTAGATAAACTTTTAAAACAACTTGCCGATGAAATAGCGCGGCAAACACAACTTGCGGATGAAATTGCTAAGGAAGAACCAATTTATGATGTTCCTCGAGTAGCAAAGCCCTATGACCCTGTAGCGGCACTTGCAACGTATGATTACCTTAGGGCTACAACACCATATTACGATATTCCAAGATCCGTCGAGTCAAATTCTGAGGTTCCTAAAGCTTTAGAGAGAAGGCCTCTACCGGCTATACCCGTTGAACCTGTTATGGATAACGAACCTGCCTATGCAAAAATAGATTTATTTAAAAAGACTAAAAATTTCGTAGAGAGAAGGCCTTTACCGCCTGTAGCCGTTGAACCCGTGATGGATAACGAACCCATCTATGCAGAAATTGCTGCATTTAAAAAGCCTAAAAGTTCCGTAAAAATTAAAACGTCGCTGCATCAGGCAAAAATTCATTTATTAGAATCATTGCAGCGTTGTGTACATTCCTTAAGTAAAGTTTTTTCCAGTATTCGGCCTAATCAATCAAATGACACTATAAAAGCATTAAGCAAAATTTTTTCCGCTATTCGGTCTAATCAGTCGAATGACACTATAAAAACATTACAGGATACTATTAATGCCGATCCGGTGATGGATGAGAAATTAGCACTTAGCTTGGCGGAATTTAAATATGCAACGCTTGGATCGTCAGAGAGTTTACAGGACCTCATACAGCGTTTAGAAAATGTTATTTTCGTCTTAGAGGGAAGAGTAGCGGCTTCTATGAAAGTTTATGGATCCGCTGAGTATGCTGACATATTAGGCGATAAACTGCTTCAGCCCATAGCCCAGGCTACATTGGATTTAAATCAAGCTACGGCACGTTTAGTAGAGGTTAAGGGTTTAGAAAAGGAATTAGCATTGACAAACTCGGAGTCAATACAACCGCTTGTAAGCGCAGCGAATAATCGATTTGCTCTTTTTGGAAGAACAACTAACGTGTCTGAAAAAATGGTAGAGAATCCTCTCTATGATAGTATAGAGGTTATAAAAGGCATGACGAGGAGTACCAGCTAAAAATAAACTTGTACATCAAAAGGAGAAACAAGGAGGCTAAGAAAAAAAAAGGTTGGTTTTTTTAGAAGAAGTTCTACTGAAACTATCGATTTGATTGAGTTAAATACCTATCCCGCCTTGGAAAAGAATCCCCTCTTAAAAGAGGGGATTTTATCTGTTTTAAATCAGCTCTGTTATTTAGATAAAATAAATAGAATAGATGCGCCACAAGCAAATGCAAGTCGTAGTCATTCTGATAGTTTTTTAAAAATAAGAATTCAAGTAGCAGATGCGATGAATAATCTGCCGTCTGATTTAGGCAGTCTATACGATGAGGCTGAAAGAAATAAAGATATTGTGACGATGCAAAACATATATTCGGATATCACGATAAAAACGTATGAAAACTGGAAAAAAACAATGCCGAACAATATCAACAAACGGGTGTGCCAGTGCACTGTGGTGAGGCATGTAGTTTATTTTATGGATTGCTAAGAAAAGAAGGGATGATAGTCATAAAATGCGCGTCGTCTGTTTTCAAAGCCCCCAAGCACAGAACGTTAATCATAGCTTCATTATTTATGCTGAAAATGAGGTTTTATTGAAATCAATCGAGTCCCTTGGCTTAGGCGAAAAGAACTCTACCGGCGATTCATATCAAAAGTTCATAGAAGTATTAGCGCAAAGGAACAAAGAGGAAGCCATATTACTGATTGATCCCTGGAGTAGAGATAATAAAATTATCGATTTGGAAATAGAGCCTGTAAACAATTTTGTGTAAGTGCCGTGTCAGGAGAACCTGAGCCTGTAAACAATTTTGTGTAAGTGCCGTGTCAGGAGAACCTACCCTCGAATTCGATAGCGAATCGATTCATAGCGGCTCTCCAATCATGTAAAGCCATCGTCCACTTTTGTGATGCCTTCTGTACCGCTAAATATACTACTTTTAATGCCGATTGGTCATTAGGAAAGATTTTACGATTATTAATTGATTTTCTAATCACACTATTGAGTGATTCAATGGCATTGGTGGTATAAATAATTTTTCGTATGTCGTCAGGATAATCGAATAAGGTCACCATATTACTCCAGTTTTTATGCCAGGTACGGCTAATGGCGGGATATTTTTTATCCCATTTTTCACTGAACATCAGAAGCGCTTCTTCGGCTTGCTCTATAGAAATAGCACGGTAAATAAGCTTAAGATCCGCTACCACGGCTTTCATGTCCTTATGCGGTACGTAGCGTAAGGAATAACGAATAAGATGCACAATGCAGAGCTGAACCTTCGTTTTTGGGAATACCGCGTTTATTGCCTCTGGAAACCCGCTTAGTCCATCCACGCAAGCAATAAAAATATCCTTTACCCCACGATGATTTAATTCGGTTAATACAGATAGCCAAAATTTTGCACCCTCGGTTTCAGCTATCCACAAGCCGAGTAATTCCTTTTGTCCTTCACAATTAATGCCCAAAGCCAAATAGATGGATTTATTGATCACACGTTTATCTTGATGGCATTTAATAACGATACAATCTAAATACACGATAGGATATACCGTTTCTAAGGGGCGATTCTGCCACACCGTCACCTCATCCATCACGGCTTCAGTCACTTTAGAAATCAAGCTGTGCGATACCTCCGCACCGTACATTTCTTTGAACGTCGCCGCTATATCACGGGTAGTCATCCCTCGGGCATACAGCGCTAAAATCTGTTCATCAAACTCCGTCAAGCGCGTTTGTCCTTTGCGTATAAGTCGAGGTTCAAACGTACTATTTCGATCCCTAGGCGTGTTAATCTCAACTTCGCCAAAATCACCCTTTAATCGCTTCGGTGAATAACCATTGCGGCTATTTCCCGTATTCTTGCCTTCTATCGCGTGCTTTTCGTAGCCTAGATGCTCCTCTAGCTCTGCATCCATGGCTCGTTCTACCGTGAGCTTTAATAGCTGCTTGCTCAGCGCAGATATATCTTTTTCACTCTTTATGGATTTAGCCAATTCACTGATTAATTCGGGAGCTATATTTATTTCTTGTTCTTGTTTCATTACTTATTTCTCTTTTATCGCTAGTGCTTTTTTCAGCGCATTAGCTTAGGTAATAATAAGCATTTACACAATTTAGTTTACAGGCTCGACAGTATACTAAGTCATCGACACCGTTAGTCATAAGCTGTAGTAGCTCAGACTTGATCGGACAGTTGCCGGTTATTAAGAAGTGACTGTCAGTTCAAGTTTAGTGAATAAACTTTTCCTTCCAGATTTGTTTCCCATCAACGAGAGTTTCTATAGGTGTTCTTCCACAACACATTTTGCCTTGATGAGTTCGTTTATTATTATAGAAATTAATCCATTCGTCTAGATCGTTTTGCAACCTTTCTATACTTGAATATAATTTTTTTCGAAAAGTAATTTGATAAAACGGCTGCAAAATGGTTTTATGAAAACATTCACGGATGCCATTCGTCTGCGGTGAACGTACTTTTGTTTTTGTGTGCTCAATGTCATTGAGAGCTAAATAAAGCTGATAATCATGATGTGCTGCTTTACCACCATATTCTGTGCCTCGGTCGGTTAAAATCCTCAACACAGGCAAGCTGTGTTCCTCAAAAAACGGTAATCCCCAGTCATTAAGCATATCAGCTGCCGTAATCGGTGTTTTCGTCGTATAAAGCTTAGCAAAAGCCACTTTACTGTACGTGTCGACAAACGTTTGCTGATACACACGCCCGACTCCTTTTAGCGTCCCTACATAAAAGGTATCTTGCGAACCAAGGTAGCCAGGATGCGCGGTCTCAATTTCACCGCACACTTCATCATCGTATTTTTTCCTTTCCAGTGCGACAATCTGTGCTTCTGTTAGTAAGATGCCTTCTTCAGCCACCTTGGTTTCTAGCGCCTTCAGACGTTCTTTAAAATTCTCTAATGCAAGTGAGTCGCTATGCTCCCGAAGAATTTCGGCCATCGTGTCCCCGAAATTCGTTCGCATGACGCGACTGAAATTAGGCCGCGATACGTCCTGCGTCCGGCACGCACTCACTCCTTCGGAGTTCATGCCCGTGCCTCCCACAAATGACTTTACGGCGTGATGCGTTTCCTGCTTCGCCCGTCAACGCACGCCTATCGCGGGCTCTTCGACTTCGCATTGCTTTCACAATGCTTTCCTGTCTCATCGAATGACGAACCCAGATACTCCGTACACCACTGCCGGATACAAAGATACCTTCCTTGCGTAACTCATTACTTGCCCTGTGTTGACCGTGGGCTGGATAGGCGACGGCATAGTTCACGACGGCTCTTTTCAAATAAGGCTTCCATTCCACCTTTTTCAACCGCTGATTTATAGCTGTAAAAGGTATCTCAAGATAGCCCCATGACCTGGCAAGCTTTCGATACGTTTCCTAATTCCTCCGCTAAATTAAGCAATCCGACTTTATGTTTAATAATTTTATCAGTAGTATGTAACGTGAGAGTTTCCTCTGTTTTTAAATTTTGATTCGAAGTTTTGCACCTCTATCAAAACCGGAAACTCTCTCTCTTTCAAGAGTTTTGTACGATTTGGTCGGAACTAGTACAGATAAAGACTACTTCTCAGCGTTACAGGAAAACATTCGACAGAAATTATGGTTGCGATTAGTGATAGGTAGTCTATTAATCGAATCGAGGGTTACATCGGTAGATAATTTTCCTGAGATTAAACAAGCTTTTTGTTATCTGCCTCGTCCTATGGAATCCAGTTCAGAAGAAGAAACGGCGAGCTGCTCAAGTAATTCTGAACAAGTGAGTCGCTATGCTCCCGAAGAATTTCGGCCATGGTGTCCCCGAAATTCGTTCGCATGACGCGACTGAAATTAGGCCGCGATACGTCCTGCGTCCGGCACGCACTCACTCCTTCGGAGTTCATGCCCGTGCCTCCCACAAATGACTTTACGGCGTGATGCGTTTCCTGCTTCGCCCGTCAACGCACGCCTATCGCGGGCTCTTCGACTTCGCATTGCTTTCACAATGCTTTCCTGTCTCATCGACGGTAATGGCGCTGAAAAGTTAAGATAGCCTGTGTGCTTGAGTTTTCTGCTGTGAGTATAACCGTTTTTTTATTCGCTTAATTTTCCGCGTGGCACTTTCAGTATCAGTAATACGCAGATGAAGGCAAATGCGGCGGCTAGAAACATGGTCATACTAAAAGCATAGGTATAAGCCTTAAGTGCAGCGGTTTTAAGCAGTTCTACCGACTGAGCCGGTAAATGGCTGATAGCTTTCATGGCTAAGGTTGATTTTACCAGCAAACCGTCGATTAAGTTTTCTGGCATGTGTGCAAGCGATCCGGGCGCATGATTAACAAAAGAAGTCAGCTTCCATGTATTTAAACTGGCTAAAAAGCTTCCTAATACCGCCAAGCCAATCGAACCGCCAAATTGTCTGGCGCAATTAAGAATAGCGCCCGCAATGCCGCGTTGTTGTGCACTAACAGTACTCATCACGGTTGTCATTGATCCCGAAAGCATTAATGGCATGCCTATGCCATACGCGAGTAACCCGGGAAACAGCCACACATAGCGCTGATAATGACTGAAAAGGCCTATCCAAATAAGACTTAGGATAACCAGTAAACAACCCCAGAACATCGGTAAGGTGGGGCCATACTTATCACGTAAATGGCCGCCAATAGGCGCCATGAAAATAATAGGTACCATCGAAGGTAAAAGGAGTAAGCCGGCACCTAAGGGTGAATATTGCAGCACACTTTGTAGAAAAATAGCCCAAAATACAAAGACGATACCGACAGCTTGGATGATGACCATCACGGTGGTGACAATAGAAAAAGTCGGATTTTTGAATAGTTTAAGTTCTACTAAGGGATCTGAAAATCGACGTTCCCAAAAAAGGAATGCAATAAGACCCAGTAGGCTAAGGGAAAATAAAGCCAGGATCGTCGGAGACGTCCAGCCCCAATGCGGTCCTTCCATAAAGCTCAGTACGAAACCACTAATAAACGCCATGGAGAGCAAGACGCCTAGGTAATCGATGACTAATTTTTCGGTGCGTTCCCAGCGTGGAACTGCGGAAGCGGCTAAAACAATGCTAATGATGGCGACAGGAAAGTTGATCCAAAAAACAGCACGCCAACCAAACCATTGTGTGAGGGCACCGCCTAATAAAGGGCCTAAAGCCAAAAAGATAGCCGCTAAGGCGACATAAATACCCATGGCTTTGCCGCGTTCTTTTTCAGGAAAGGCATTGATGACCAGGGCATTGGTGGAGGGCATCATAAAAGCACCGCCAAGCCCTTGTAGGGCACGCGCGGTGATTAGCCACGCGCCTGATTGAGCCAGTGCGCATAGTATAGAAGCACTAATGAAAACAATGACACCAAATAAAAAAGCGCGTTTATGGCCTAGGCTATCGCCTATTTTTCCACCCAGCAGTATTAATGCACTTAAGGCTAATAAATAGGCGTTTATCACACATTGTAGGAGGTTATTACTGAGATTTAGGTCGCGTTGGATGACTGGGAGTGCGACGGCAAGTGCCGTTTGGTCGATGAAGACCAAGGCTAATGCACTGGACATGGCCAGTAGGGTCCACCATTTTCGGTTCGTATCGGTTAAATTAAACATCGTTTTGCTTCTTTAGGCCTTAAAATAGGCTATATTTTAATTAGGAGTAACGCCTTATTTTAAGAGCACCCCCTCTATACAGGTGGGAAGGAGCAGTTATGCGTATACTCATACGATTTGTAGCATTATTTGCATTGCTTACCGTTTTTTTAGTCATGAATGGCGATAGCTTTGCTGCACGTGGATGGTTACTCCAGTCATTATGTGATGATCCACGTCTTTATTGTATCGCGGTACAAAAAGGGGAAACCTGGCAAAGCTTATTTCCTGATCCAGCGAGGCGAGACCTTGTGATGCGTATTAACCGCATGAACACACGGATATGGCCTGGGCTGAAGATTGCAATACCAAGAGATCCCTATAGCGCGGATAGTATGCAGTATACACCATTTTCACCTTACCGAGTTCCCACGGGAAAGAAAATGATCGTTTATTCGCCATCATTAAATGCGTGGGCGGCGTATGGACCTGCCGGTAATATTATTCGCTGGGGACCGGCATCCAGTGGACAAAATTGGTGTCCTGATTTAGGACGGCCTTGTCATACGCCCAGTGGTAACTTCAAGGTCTATGAAAAACGGGGGCCTGCTTGTGCATCCACTAAATTCCCACAACCCGATGGGGGCGCACCCATGCCTTATTGTATGTTCTTTAAAGGCGGTTTTGCGATGCATGGTTCAAGTGGAGTTCCAGGCTACAATGCGAGCCACGGTTGCGTCAGAATGTTTGTTGAAGATGCACGATGGCTTAACCTAGATTTCGCCGATATTGGTACACAAGTTATTATTTTACCTTATCCATTAAATCGTTATGCCGAATTAAGTGAAGAGGATGATGCGGAAGACGATATTGATAATGGGGAAGATATTAATTTACTCGGTCAAATGGATTTAGAACCCGAATCAGAACCTGCCTAAATGTTATTTTTTAGTGGGTTTTTGTTATTAGGCACGATCCTGTGGTTTAGTCCGCGGGGTTGTGTTCTTGCCTGTGTAAAACTATTATGCCCGGCATTTAGTGTTTCAATAACAAAAAGAAGAGGGTAACCCATTGCAATCAATTTTAAATCAGTTTTTACCTTGGCTCCAGCATTACGGCAGTATCGCTATTTTTTTGTGGTTAGCGCTTGGTATTATTGCGTTACCTATTCCAGAAGAATCGTTGTTATTGTTTATTGGATTTTTAATGGCAAAAGACAAATTACCGATCATGTCTACCATTATTGCCGCCTATGCCGGAACCTGCTGCGGAATAACCGGTAGTTATGGTTTGGGATTACTCACAAGTCGTTATATCGTTGGTGGTTGGGGTCGTTATATTGGGTTGACTGAAAAACGCCTTCAACGCGCACATAATTGGTTTGAACGATTCGGTAAATGGGCACTTTGTATCGGCTATTTTATTCCCGGTGTTCGTCATTTAACCGGTTATGTCGCCGGTGGATTAAAGCTTTGTTATAAACATTTTGCGCTGTTTGCTTATTCGGGCGGTATTGCTTGGGCTAGTTTATTTATGTCCTTAGGTTATTTTTTCTATAAGCCTATTAATACATTTATTGTTGCGTTGCACACGCATACGATTTCATTTTTGCAGTTGTTTTAATCATCGGTAGCCATCATGAGACGAGGAGAGGGTAGATACTCCCATTCCTGCCATAGCGTATCGAGTGGAAAATACAGACCTAAGCAAATTTTATAGTGTTCTTTTAGCGGTGACAGGCGTGAAAAAGCGGCGGCATAGTTTTCTAGCTGCTTTTGATGTTGCTGCATGGCGGTGTTTAAGAACATGTCAGGACTATTGCCGGTATAGGCCGTTGTTTTATAATCAATAATCCAACGTATGCCGGCATCAACAAAGGTGCGATCCATAATAAGCTGTTGTAGATTGTTGTCTTGCGCAACGCTTAAAGCAAATTCTGAATGCGCATCTTGGTGTTGCTGACTTAAAATCCAACGTCCACGCGGATCCTGGATGATCTTTTTTAAGGCTTGTTTTAATTTGTATAAGGCTTCATCTAATTGTGATGAAATAATACCGGCTTGTTCTAGTAGCCGTACAAAACGGGTATGTTCTTGCGAAAAATCTATTTTATCCCAGTATTCTAAGCCGTCTTGGCTAATTTGATATAAAAGACGATGAATAACCGTACCGGTTAGCTTCGCTAAATGCGGTTGCCATTGGTAAGCAAAGGGTTTGTACGCGATATTATCAACTATTTTAGGCGTAAAAATAGGGTTCTGCCAATCAGCAGGCAAACGTTTTAAACGTGAAGAAGATAATTTATTCGTCGCTTGTGCCTCCATGTCTGAAGAAAAAAAATCTTTGCGATGAATCGTCATCGCCTGCCATAAAGGATGCAGTAGGCTATCACTTGGGGGTTTTTTTATTTCTTCATTCGCTGTAGCTTCACAAAAGCCTAACAAAGATAAGGATTTTTTGGCACGTGTACTGGCGACATACAGTAAACGTGTTAATTCATAACGCGTTTTCTGTTTTTCTGTGCGTGAAAGATAGTTATAAATAAGATCCTCTTTTTCACTTTTTGCTTTTATGGGCGCTAATAAACGGTCTTTTTTTGTTTGGGTGAGATGACGTTCTTGATATAACATTAACTTCGTCTTATCGTTGCCGCTTTTATGATCGAGGCTAGGTAAAATAATATGATCGTACTCTAGACCTTTGGCTTTATGTATGGTCATGATTTCAATAGGATTAGAAAGTGTTTTATTATTTTCTATGCCTATGTCAGCGAGTTCTTTTTCTAATGTAAAAAGATCTAATGCATCCGCTTCCGTTAATACTTTTTTTTCCAGGTGATCTAAATAGTGTTGAATATGCGTGATTTCTTCAGGGTTATGAAGCGTGGTCGGGCCACCTAAGCGGATCCAGGTGTTTTTAATCCAGCTGCTTAATGCCGAGAACGTTTGTTCAGCAAAACATTGCTGTAAAATAGGCACAATACGACGGCAACGTTGTTTGCTTTCTTCACTTAAGTCAATTTTTTCAAACTCAGTCAGTTGTTGCCAAATCGTGTGCGCTGGTGAAGCATCGCCACAGAAATGCGCAATCGCATGCAGATCGCTTAAATCTAAGCCACAAAAAGGTGAACGTAACAGGGCAAGCCAGCTGATTCTATCGCCTAAATGTAATAAAGCACGTGTTAATGCAACCATATCTTGTACGGCAGAATGTTGGCCCAGGGTTTCAATGTCTACCGTATGATAAGCAAGCTTGGCAGCTTGTAAGGCAGGTAATAAGCTTTCTAGATGTGTACGTGCTCTTACTAAAATAGCAATGGAATCTTGAGGGTTTTTTTGTTGGATTTCTTGAATGATGGCAATGACTTGATTCGCTTCCAGCAGTGCATCCTTGTTATTCATCCAATACATACCCACGGCTTTTTCATTGCTTTGCGACTGGGAAGCAATCGCGGGTGCAAAAGTAATAGCACCTTGATTGATATTTTCTTCTTTGGGTAATATCTGACTAAAACAATCATTAATCCACGTGACAATGTCGGGATTAGATCGGAAGTTGACCGAGAGGGTTAAGCTTTGTAGCGGTATATTGCCAATACCGTTTTGTTTTGCTTGTAGAAATAGACCCACTTCTGCTTTACGAAAACGATAAATCGATTGCATGGGATCGCCGACTAAAAAAAGTGTTTTCCCTTCATTGGTTTGCCAACCGGCGGTGAGCTTTTCAATTAATTGAAATTGTGTGACCGACGTATCTTGAAATTCATCGATTAACAGGTGTTCAATTTGATAGTCCAGACTCAGCGCTAAATCGCTTGGGTTTTCTTCATCACCTAAGGCAGCTAATGCGCACAGCAGAATTTCGGTATGATCAACTTTGTTGGTATGCTGAAAAAACACCTTTAAATGCGCGACTAACATCGGTAATACATCGAATAAGGCAGTGATTATGCCCCATTGTGCATCCGTATAGTGTAGCGGCGGTGCCGATCTAAACGCGATTAAGGCGTCATGTACGCCAGCTTGGCTTTGTAATTGCTCAATGAGGCTCACTACTCTTTGCTTTATCGCGGTATAGCATGCTTTTTTTTGTTTATCTTTTTCGCTAGAAGGGGGAGGAAACCCTTGTTTTTTTGCTACTTCTTTACGCCATTCATTATCGTCCCTTAGCAATAAAAAGCATGCCTGTTGCCAATAGTAACGATTCGCTATTTTGTCTAAGGGTTTTTCTTCACGTTGATGTAGAGAGAAATTTAATAATTCGTTAAGTTCTTGTAATAAATCGCCAGAAATAAGTGAGTTAAGGGACGCGATGAGTGCTTGATTAATTGTCTGTAATGTTTTTTCTAAGGGTTCGCGTAAATGCGTAGGATCTTGAGTAAAATAGCTTAGCCATTGTTCGCGGCTGGCTAGTAATGCACTTAATAATTCCTCTAGGGAAGAAAGATCATTATCAACATGTTTGCTTAAGGCCAACAAAGCATGTTGCCAGGACGAATCCATTTCTAAACTTGTGATCAACTCTTGAGCCGCTAAACGGTAGAGAAATTTAGGGTTATCGGCAGGGCTGAGTTGTGCGTCGAGTTTAGAAAGCAAAGGCATCTGACGCGTTAAGCGTTGGCAAAAACTATCGATGGTTTGAATGCGTAAACGATTTGGATTCGCTAGCAGATTCCAATTCATCGCCTTATCCTGCGCGATGGCGTTTCTAGCCAATTGCCAACGCACCTGCTCTTTTGTAGAAGTAGGGCAATGTTGGGCCGCCTTTTCTAAGGCATCGAGTATTCGCATGCGCATTTCATGTGCGGCTTTGCGCGTAAAAGTAATGGCAATAATCGCTTCGGGAAAATGAACCCGGGCCAGTAATAGTAAATAGCGCCGCACTAATAATTCAGTTTTTCCTGAGCCTGCGGGGGCTTGCACAATAAACGATTGATCCGGATCAAGTGCCCGTGTTCGTGCTTCTGTATCACACTGGGTTAGATTTTTCATGATGATTTACACGACAAAGAAGTTGTAAGTGGCAATGTTCGCAGGTGGTTTTGCCTTGTTTGGGATCGACCGTTGCAACACCGTTTTGAAATTCAAACGCCAATTTTTCTAATGACATTTTCCAACGATTAAGTAGTTCTGGCCAAGTAGGTGCTAATTTTTTACCTTCCTTTTCACCAATGATGTGACAAAGCCCGGTTTCTTTTTCGCTATAACCTTGCGTCTCAATACTATTGCTAGCAATACGAATCACAGAACAGCCTGTTACCTTGGGCAGTGATAAACAATAAAGAGGTAATTGCGGTTCATCTAATCGTTCTTCAGACCAACCCAATGCTAGTTTTGATTCGCCAGTTTTGTAATCAATAATCAGCTGGCTGCCATCGCGCTGTGTTTCAATTCTGTCTATGCGTAAACTTAACGCTAAGTCGGCAAAGGTAAAATTTTGTTTTGCTTCGTGTATAACTTGCGTAAAGGGCAATCGGTTTTTATCTAGCTCGATGAGCTTCATCAGACGTTGTTGTAAACGTTCGCGCTCAATGGCTATAAAATGCGGGCTAAACGTGAGGGGTCGTTTTTTGCTAAACTCGGCTATAGCGGTGTCAATGGCTTGGTGAATCAGTGTTTGCAGTGTTTGAGGCGATTGTTTTAATAAACTGGCTTGATCGCCTAAGTTATTCCAAAATAGTTCTATCACACGGTGTAACAAACTACCACGATCGCTTTTACTAAGACCGAGGGCAGGTAAATCATGAAATTGACTCTTTAGACGAAATTTTGCAAACGCTTGAAAAGGGCAAGCCGCTTGTGATTTAAAAAGTTGACTGCTAACCGTATTTAATTCATTGGCTAAAAGCACTGGCGCTGTTTCGTCTAGGTAATATTCCCAACGTTGTGCCTTCCAGATGGCTTCCACGCTAGTTTGATAAGGCGGAAGTGCTAAATCGCTGACTTCAATGCGGGGTATATGATGGATGAGAGCACTGGGATGTAATGCTTGTTCATTGTGTTGCGTTGCATGGCTCAGAATAATGTTATCGGCACTGTTTAATAAACGTTGGGTGACCAGTGAGGAAAAATAAAACTCCCGTTCATTGCATGCATGGGGTGTTGCGTTGTCACGCTGCACTGAATAAGGAATAAAAGGATTGGGATGTGCGGATGTCGGCCATGCTTGTTCGTCTAAGCCCATGACCCATAAACTATCAACACATAATCCAGCCGTATCTAATAATCCTAAGACATGAATAGGCGTGTCATGTTGTGTTTTAGTTTGGAAAAGCGATTCACTCGCCAATTGAGTGAGTTGTTGTAACACAGCCTCTTCATTTATTTTACCTAAGATAAAATCTAAACCACTCAATTCATTCAATAATTCAGACCAACGTTCAAGCAATTGAAAGTCTTCACTGAGTAAATGGTGTTGGCCTGGCCAGTGCAAGGCTTGCAGTTTTTTTACAAAATGTGTTGCCCACTGACTAGGAAGTTGTTGAAGAGGCGGCTTGTCAACCAGTGGGATAAGATTGCTAATCAATTGGTTTAATTGCGTACAATGCTGTTGTTGGCTCAGTAAAGCGAGTTGTTTTAGTGCGAGCGTATTTTCTACATGGCAGCGCAAGTAAATACTCAGTTGCGCACGTTGTGATTTTTCATCTTCAGCATGCCCAATATAAGGCGATTGAATGAGTCTATTTAGTTTGCTTAGGGGTTGGCTTGCTTGGGCTTGAATGATCGCTAAGGCGCTTTGAATGAGGGGGAATTCACTCAGTTTCTCCCCGGCCGCGATGTTAAAAGGTAATCGCTCAGCGCAAGCAGGGTTTAATTGAGTAAATATTTCAGTAAAGGTTTCCAGTACTTGGGTGCGAATGGTTAATAATTGAGGAATAGCGCAAACAATGGTTTGCTTTCCCATTTGCCATTGTTGATAAGCCCATCGTGCCATCGTTTGCAATTCAGTTTCAGTATTTTGTACCGCTAAACGACGTACGCATGCTTGAGGAGATGAAGCGGTAAAGTATGCCACCTGACTACCTAATTGTTCAAGCAGTTGCAATAACGTTTTAGTGTGTGGATTGAGTTCATCAAATCCAATTAAAAAAATACGTAAGGGTGGTGTTAGATTTTTATTTTTAAAACAATCCATGAGTAGCGTGGTAGCGCGTGCGAGATCTATGCAAGCATATTCTTTAGAAAGCGCGACAAAACGTTCGGCCCAGCGTTTAAAGGCGGTAGTTTCATTGCTTGCTTGAAGGTGCGCGGCGTGGTTATGCAGTTGCCAGAGCGTGTTGACTTGCCATGCTTGTTGCGCTGTCTTTGCAATGTGTTCTGGTATTAAAAAATGTGTGTCTGCTTGGCTAATAACAGATTGCCACAGAATATGTTCTTGCGTTGTCGTTAACAAACGGTAAGGAAAACCTGTGCTTTGAATGAGTTGAGTTTCCCATTGTAGTGTTAGCCATGTTTCTAATTTAAAAATACGTAATGATGGCCAAGCCTGTTTGTGTTGTGCTTGTTGGTAAGTCGCAAAACTTTTATGTAAAAAACGAACTAAGCGTTGGTTAGGTGTGAGTAGTAGATCATCCGGTTGGAGGATTTTGAAGAGTTTATTATAAATTTCCATCATTTTGCTCTTGACAAGACTGGCTTATCTTTGAATGCATCACTAAGTTTTGCACAAGTGATGTTAATTTAATTTATTTTTCACCAACATAACAGACCTTAGATTAATTCTAAGCTTGACTTAATGTAACTATTTGAAAAATATAATGTTTTTTATTTTGTATAAAGCTTGTACAAACTGTAATGATGACTTATAAATCAAGCTTTTCAGCCCTCTACCCAAATACTGTCCACAAAGTTATTCACAGAATCTGTGGGTAATTTTTGTTTGACCACGTATTGTCTGATTTTTAGACAATAAGCATTTAAAAAAATGATTTGATTATTTTCCTGGGTTTATTATACTAGTGGCTGGCAGGAAGTTGGCTTTGATATTATTAAAGCACTGAGCGCTATTCAGTTTGTTTTTAATCACTACAATAACCTCATTCAAAGCGTAACAGTTTCAAAAACTTATTAGTTAGGAATTCGCGAACTGATGTTAAGAGGTGTTGCCTTTATTTTTGCGTTAGTTTTTATTGCTCTGGGGATTCTTGGATTTATTCCCTTGTTGAAATATAACCAATTGCTCTTCAATGTGTTCGAAGTCAGTTCAATTCATAATATTGCTTATATTCTCACTGGCCTTATAGGCTTATCAGCCAGTGCATCGCCCAGCTACGCACGCTTATATTTTAAAATATTTGGTGTCTTTTATGGGCTGCTTGCCATTTTGGGCTTTGCCTTAAATGGTAATTTATGGTTTTTGCACGTTAATCTAGCCGATAGCTTTTTCTATCTTGCCGTGGCGGTGATTGCCGTTTACTTTGGGTTTACCAGTAAGATAGCAACGGGCGGTTATCAGCAGATGACATAAATACACTTCGCACTTGCTATCGGCTGTGTTGCTGCGCAGTGCGCAGTCCTCATGTATGGTATAGGAACGAAGGTTGCTTCATTTTCGCGGCGTCTTGCTGAAAACCCCGTTGCTGTGCGTCTATTTTATTGCTGAAGGTTTCTTGGGCATACGCACCTTGCCAAAAACAGTATTCTAATTGCGTGGCGCGCTGGAATGCGGTCAGCATATTTTCTTTAGTCTGCGCAGAAGCGGTTTCGCCTAATTCATTGAGTGTGTTAATCGCCAAATCAACGGATGTATTAAACTCAGGGCTTGCGTAGAGATCAATCCAATCTTGATAAGGGTTGTTGGGTATTTTTTCGGCTAACGCCCGCTGTCCCACCTGTTGATAAACCCAAAAACAAGGTAATAGACTGGCGACGGCTTCTTCTACCGGCGCGGCGTGTGCCATTCTCAAGAGATAATTCGCATACATAAAGCAAAAGGGGCTTTGTTCAGATTTTGCAGGTACTGCAACGGCATACTTTTTTAAGATGTTCATATGTAGATCACGTTCAGCCTTAATCGCATCCATAGCAAACTGTATGAAAAGTTCAGTTTGATGATCGTGGGGTAGTCTGCCTGCGGTTAATGCTAATGCCTTTGAATAATCGGCCAGATATAACGCATCTTGCGCCAGATAGAAAGTGAACTTTTCTAGTGGCAGCGTGCCATTCGCCAGCTCTTGATTAAAAGGTAGTTTATAAATTTTAGGCATCAGGGTTGTCACACGATTACGCATTTCATTGAATAACATGATTGGCCTTTTTTAAATAATAAAAGTGATGCACGGGTCCACTACCTTTACCAATTTTAAGGTTTTTTCCGGCGGCAATGGCTTGCTGTAAATAGGATTTCGCTTTATGAATGGCATCGTAGAGGGTATAGCCTTGTGCAAGATAGGAGGCAATGGCAGAAGAGAGCGTACAGCCGGTGCCATGTGTATGTGGCGTATCAATACGTGGGCTATCAAAGCAAATTATTTTAGCTTCGCGAGGGTTATAAAAAATATCCGGTGAATCACGCGTGGTTAAATGTCCACCTTTCAGCAGTACCGATGTTTGATGTGTTTCAGCTAAGGCAATAGCGGCAGCTTCCATCTCTTTCTTATTGCTTATTTTTTTATTCAGTAAAATTTCTGCTTCAGGAATATTGGGTGTAATCAATGTGACTAAGGGAAATAAACTGAGCAGTGCTTTGATAGTATTGGGTTTTAAAAGTACATCGCCACTTTGTGTGGTCATGACCGGATCTAATACCATCAAAGGCGGTTGATATTTTTTTACGTTTTGCGCCACTAACTCAATAATTTCTTGGCTATACAGCATGCCGAGTTTAACCGCGGCAAATTGCAGATCGGTAAATACAGCATCCATTTGCTTTTGTAGAAAGGCAAGTGGAATTTCTTGAATTGCTCGAACGCCTTGTGTGTTTTGTGCGACTAAAACCGTGATCACGGAAGCCGCATAACTACCGGTGGCTGAAATAGCTTTGATATCGGCTTGTATGCCGGCACCACCGGAGGGGTCGGTACCCGCAATGCTGAGAACACTGGGTAGATTAAGATCGTTTAGCATAAGGAAATGTCCGTGAAATGTGTGATGATAAATTTTGTGTCGCTTGTTTAGGTGAATGAGCCGAAAAAACCGCCGCTGCTACGGCAATGCCTGCAACAGGTGTTGTTAAAACGGTATGAATATTGTCAGCATGAATGCCGCCTATCGCAACAATGGGTTTTGGAAGTAGGGTAGTGATTTTTTTTAAGTTTTCAATACCAATAGGTGGACTGGCATCCGTTTTTGTCGTGGTTGCAAAAATAGGACCTACACCAAAATAATCACAATCAAACGATTGGCAGTGCTCAGCTTGTTGCGTATTCTGTATAGAAACACCAATGATTTTTTTGTAACCGAGTTGTTGCCGAGCCCAGACATAGGATTGATCTTGTTGGCCAATATGCACGCCGTCGGCATCAATTGCTTTGGCTATTTCAATATGATCATTGATGATTAAAGGAATATTCCTAGCTTTTAATAAAAGCTTCAGCTGTTTTGCAATCGATAAAATATTTTCTAGCGCTTGGTTTTTCATGCGTAATTGTACGCACGTCACGCCGTGATCCAGCACTTCTTGCAGTGTGTTAAGTTGCGTGTGATCGACGATGAGATAAAGCGAATAATCAATACTCATACACTAAGCTCTGAACGGACAACAAACGGTTCTAAGTCAGTTTGTTTGAGGGTGTATAAATTATCTAATAGCCGCGTGTAAAAACTGCCAGGTCCTGTAGATTGTTGCTCACTGAGTTCGCCTAGCAATCCAAATAAGGCAACGGCATGCATAGAGGCGAGCAATGGATTTGAATTGACGGATAAAAAAGCCGCGATGATTGCGGTGAGTGTACATCCCATTCCAACCACTTTAGTAAAGAGTGGGGTTCCATAATTTAGCATGATGCTTTGATCTTGATTCACAATGAGATCGGTTTTACCACTCACGACAACCGTACATTGATATTTTTTTGCAATGAACTGCGCAGCGCTGAGTGCTGCATCAGAGGTTTGGGTAGAGTCCACGCCTTTAGTTTTAATCTGTGCGTTTTCTAAGGCCATAATTTCCGAGGCATTACCCCGAATTAGCGTAACACCTTGCGCTAAGATTTTTTGGGAGGTTTCGGTTCTGTATAGGCTAGCCCCAGCGCCGACGGGGTCAAAAATAATGGGAATACCTGAATTTAATGCAGCTTTTTGCGCAACCGCCATCGCGTCAATCCAGTGTTTATCCAGTGTACCAATATTGAGGACTAAGGCTTGGGACAATTGAATAATATCAGGCGTTTCCTCTTCAGCGTGCGCCATAATAGGTGAAGCACCTAGTGCTAACAGTAAGTTAGCGGTGATCGGCATGACGACCAAGTTAGTTATATTATGTATAACAGGATTGCTTTGTCGAATTTGATTTAAATCACGAAATAACGTGTCTAAGCAGAGTTTTATTGTCATTTTACAGCTTCCTACGCAGGTATTAGCCTGATCAGGTTAGAGGGTTAAATAATAGAATTTTCTCAGCTCATTAAAGAGCACCCCTGTTGATAGTCGCTTATTAAACACCAGTTATAAGGCATTATACAAGTCTAACGGCTTCCCGTTTTGCTTGCTTACAAGGATTCAGATAACTGCTATAGTTATTATTATGGAAATTGCCCAACTTAAAACTATTCTGGAAGCCGCTATTCTAGCCGCCGGTGAGCCGGTGAGTGTGGAGCGTTTGAGCAGCTTATTTCCGGAAGAGCAGCGCCCGTCAAAGTCATTGTTAAAACAGGCTTTGGCCGCACTCGAAGAAGATTACCTAGAGCGGGGTATTCGATTGCAGCGGGTGGCTAATGGTTATATTTTTCATACGCCCTCGCAACTGGGTGAGTGGATAAAAGGGCTTTGGCCTGAAAAACGACCCCGTTACACGCGTGCTTTTTTAGAGACGCTGGCGATTATTGCCTATAAACAACCGGTGACCCGCGGTGATATTGAAGCCATTCGCGGTGTGGCGGTGAGTCCCAATATTATTAAAATCTTACTGGATCAGGAATGGATAGAGTCAGTAGGGCAACGAGAAGTGCCCGGTCGACCTAATCTTTATGCCACGACTAAACAATTTTTAGATCATTTTAATTTAAAGGCATTAGCCGAGTTGCCTGTACTCCCGGCTCTTAATGAGACACTCATGCCTATGAATACGGACGAACAGGACATTAAACAAATAATCCAGCCACCGCTAGAATCTGGCGCTATAATGCCTGCCAACTAACTTCATTTTATTCCTACGCTATGACAGAAAAACTACAAAAAGTATTGGCCAATCTAGGCTTGGGTTCACGTCGCGAGATAGAGCGTTGGATTCAACAGGGTCGAATAAGCATTGGTAGCGAAGTCGCAAAACTCGGTGACCGTATTGGTTTACATGCTAGAGTTTTTATAGACGGTAAGCTGATTAAACTAGTGCCTGTAACCCCACTTAAACGACGTGTATTAATTTATTATAAGCCCGAAGGTGAAGTTTGTACGCGTACCGATCCCGAAAATAGACCCACGGTCTTTTCACGCTTACCACCACTTCGGGGTGAACGTTGGATTATGATCGGTCGTTTAGATATCAATACATTAGGACTATTAATTTTTACGAATGATGGTGAATTAGCGCATCGTCTATCGCATCCTTCTTATGAAATAGAAAGAGAATACGCAGTACGTGTATTAGGCGAAGTTGACGCAAATATTCTTAAGCGCTTGAAGAAAGGTGTACAGTTAGAAGACGGCATGGCGGCGTTTACACGCATTGAAGAGCGGGGCGGAGAAAGAGCAAATCGTTGGTACCATGTGGTATTGAAAGAAGGACGCAACCGAGAGGTGAGACGCTTGTGGGAATCACAAGGCATTCAAGTCAGTCGTTTAATGCGTATTCGATTTGCTGATCTTCAGTTACCCCAGAATCTAAGACGGGGTCAATGGCGTGAGTTAAATGCAGAGGAAATTAAAAATTTAGCGCGTTTAGTCAATTTAACCGTATAGCTTATAAAATAACAGGCGATATTTCGATCGCCTGTTATGTCTATTTATTCCTATTAACTTAGCCGTGACGAATGCCAATAGAACTTTTTTGTGATGTGCTGGGTGAAGACGAATCATCTTCCTCTTCATCAATCGAATCTAATCGACTAATGAAATGGCTTCTAGGAAAGGATGAACGAACTAATACAGTAGGCGCTGTTTTATGCGGCATAACAGTGATTTGCTCAAATTCAGATGCGCTGGGTGGAGCCGAATCAATCGCATCAGACGAATCACCTGCTGAATATAAGTATGAATGGGTCACGGTAGGCGTTGCGTTGTGTGGAGCCGAATCAACTGTATCAACGGCATTGGCTGTAAATGTATTAGCAAATACGGTGGTCGGTTTGTTCTTTTCGATTGCTTTTTTATAAAGTAGAGGAAGACCTGGTAATAGAACAGCACAAGCGGCGGCTGATGCTATAAGGCTAATGGGAAATGGAATTATAAGCATACAGCATGTTATTGCACCTGCTACGGCGACCGCGGTGGTACCTAGAACGACCGCCCCCCCTAAAAAGTCTTTGATAAAAGCGATTCTATGGGTTTTTATTGTTTTATTATTTTCAATTTGAACCGGAATCGCTATTTTTGTATGGTTTAGCTTTGAATCCTTTTCCTTTGCTAAAAAATCTTGCATTTTTGTATTCCGTACACCTTCTTTGAAGATGTACCTATAGACAGTTGGGTTAGCTTTTTTATCTTCTATAATAAAGTAACATATTCCAGCGACGATATTTAAACCCAAAGCTTTCTTAGAAAGAGCCTGTACTAATTCAGATGGATTTATTTGAGCGGCATCATTTGTGGGTGATGATTCAATTTTTTTCTCTAGGTTCTCGTACATTTCGCAATAGAGTTCTACAAACTTTCTTCCAACCGACGCGTTCTCCTCATTTTTCTGATAAACAATTAAAAAGTCATTTGTACCAATTGCAATGCTTTCCCCTTGATGCTTCATATGGGGTACACGCTCTCTGCCAGTTAGTGTTTCTTTGGCGCTACGCGCTATTCTACCGAGTCTATATTTTTTAGGTTTTTTGATAACACCGTCCCCCATAACTCTTAAACTGTCCTCATCGTCTCCCGGGTTTAAAAATTCAATGCGCTTATTTTCGTTATAAAAAGGAAGCAGTATCGGTGTGCCATCGAGGTCTAGTTTGTTTTCTTTCAACCACACGATGGCAGCTTTTTTAGTTTCAAAGGGCGTTATTTGATAGGGTTCACTCGTATAGTTGAGCGAACGGGGTTTTTTAGGCGGCATGAACGGTTCCTTCATATTGTTATTTTTATGCAGGCATTCTAGTTTGTTAATATTAAATAAATATTAAACTTAATATTTGATATTTGTTTTCCTTGTTAAAGAGTGGGTTGTGGTGGGCACCTGAATCTAAGAAAACAGGATGGCATTGTTCGTATTTTTAGTAATGGGTATAAACCAGGTTTATACCCATGATGGTCAGCATACGTTTAGCCTCAGGCAAATTAGAGTTTCGTTACCCTAATAGAGGGGGTTTCTTCTGATTTAGAAGTGGTTGCAGGCAACGATTTTTTCTGCTCAGGAAAGAATCGCGGTGCATTATATCGGCTACCGAGTCGTGCAGGCGCTTCATAGGTTCAAGTGAGTCGCTATGCTCCCGAAGAATTTCGGCCATGGTGTCCCCGAAATTCGTTCGCATGACGCGACTGAAATTAGGCCGCGTTACGTCCTGCGTCCGGCACGCACTCACTCCTTCGGAGTTCATGCCCGTGCCTCCCACAAATGACTTTACGGCGTGATGCGTTTCCTGCTTCGCCCGTCAACGCACGCCTATCGCGGGCTCTTCGACTTCGCATTGCTTTCACAATGCTTTCCTGTCTCATCGTTAGATGCAAATTTTTCTGCACGCGCTTGCGCTTGCGGTATAGCCATATCATCGCGTTGCTGTTGAGCAGGCTGTAGATCATAATTCTTCCTTAAAAAATCAACTAATTCGCATTCTAGTCGCAAATGTACTTGACCTTTAAGATGCGCGTTGTCCCAGAATACTTCCTTAGTATGGATTAATTGAATTTCTTCATTAAAAGAAGTTTCATAAATTTTCACGGCATTTACAATCATTTGCGTAGCCCATGCACCATGTACGCCTTCAGCCGCAAACAATTGGACTAATCCTTTGTTATCACCGTGCTTTATTTTCAATTCTTCTTGTTCATCGGGAGAAAGCGTTAATTGGACGCTGCGTGCCTTGCCCTTTTCAGCAACAAGTTTACCATCGATAAAAAATAAAACTTCAGCCTTATCGCCATCTAATGGCTTCATTACGATCGCATTGCCTTCTATTTTTTCTAGAATAGTAGCTTGATCGGTATAGTAAATAGCGCAGCCAGTTGTAATATTATAATCTTGGGGGTTTTTCATTCGATGAGACAGGAAAGCATTGTGAAAGCAATGCGAAGTCGAAGAGCCCGCGATAGGCGTGCGTTGACGGGCGAAGCAGGAAACGCATCACGCCGTAAAGTCATTTGTGGGAGGCACGGGCATGAACTCCGAAGGAGTGAGTGCGTGCCGGACGCAGGACGTATCGCGGCCTAATTTCAGTCGCGTCATGCGAACGAATTTCGGGGACACCATGGCCGAAATTCTTCGGGAGCATAGCGACTCACTTGACTTTCGCAAAAACATCCGCAGCATCAAATACTCTCACATCGGCATTTAATCTTGCCTGACTGGCTACCTGCTTGATTAAGGCCTCAAACATTTGATATTTCCGAACCTCTGCAGATTTAATAAAGTTAGGTACTTGCTCGTCGTCAAATTTTCCTGGTCTTTGAAATTTACCTTCTTTTAAACCCAACATAGCTTGCTGTTGCTTCGATAGCTTTATATCAACGACGCGTAATTTTCCATTAGCATAGCTAATAAAGCGGCCATTTTCTACGAATAAAACCTGTTTATATTTCCCTTCGCCTACAAATAGGATGCCGTGTTTAATATTATGTGCTTTTAAAAAACTTTCCTTGTTTGCTATGTCGTTAAGTCGGTAAATAGCGTGCGTATCAAAGTTTATATATCGATAATCGTTAACTAACGCATTTATATGCTGATTGATTAATTGGCAGGTTTCTTTTACGGCCATTCTTTTTGATTCTGATTCTTCAGCATAGTGTGGGGTTACACTAATGTCGGGTAAAGAAAAAATCACGATGTTTTTAGAATAATTCGATAAACCGGTGTCTTCTTTGCCGGTTGACAAGTTGGCGATTGCTTTTTGTATAGCGTCTACAGCACGTTTAGCTGCTTTTTCTCCTGTACGGCCTACCGTGAATATATCATTTGCGCCAGAAAAAATGATACATAAATCATCACGCTTAAGGCCTCTTTTTTCTTTGTTAGATGGCTTTGTTGTTCTATACCACCAAGTTGACCAGCGATAGCTTTGATAGATTGTATAGGGTATTTTAGGCTCCAATACCGATAGTTATGGGCGGTTGCACCGCCTTGAGCCAAATCTCTATCCACGGCGTATCCCAGTGAGTCAGAGTACGATGTATACAGCGGGTTGCTGGCATGTATTGCTTCCATTTCAAATTTCATTCTTTCAGCTAATGGATATGGCCAAACAAAACTATCGGTAAATACCTTATTAGGCGATCTTCTCAAGTGAGTCGCTATGCTCCCGAAGAATTTCGGCCATGGTGTCCCCGAAATTCGTTCGCATGACGCGACTGAAATTAGGCCGCGATACGTCCTGCGTCCGGCACGCACTCACTCCTTCGGAGTTCATGCCCGTGCCTCCCACAAATGACTTTACGGCGTGATGCGTTTCCTGCTTCGCCCGTCAACGCACGCCTATCGCGGGCTCTTCGACTTCGCATTGCTTTCACAATGCTTTCCTGTCTCATCGGTTGAAGACGCGAGGATAAAGCTTCATTCCAGATAGCTTCTGATTATATTTACCATGCTTCTTGCCGCCATCACTGAGGCTATCGCCCAGTGTAATAACAGTTCCGTTGATGACGGTAGTATCTCTATTGTTAGTTTTAGAAAAACCAGGGTTATCGGTTTGGTCTATCGCTGCTGAGGTATGGAGTGATGTAATTTCTTCTGAGGGGATTTTTATTGACATTGTATGGCCACGCTGTGTTTATTATTTTTAGGTATTAAACATCAATAACATTAAGGCTTTATGATAAATAAATTTGATAAGTATTAAGGAAAGCTTAAGGAATTATTAATCGAAAGGATTGATAAGCTGCTATTTTCAAATAAAAACCTTATAAAAATAGGGTTTTTATTTAATGTTACTGTTTGGTATGCGTGAATATGCAAATGATATTTAGTTAATATAGCTTTAATGTTTCTTATATATAATCCAGCCTTATATATAAAAATAATAAATAAGGGTACTCTATGGCTAAACCAGCCCAGCAGTCATTTCAGCCATTAGCTGAAGCGGCCAAATTAATCTCTGCCAATTTCACCGCGGAAGAACGTCTATTTGCTGGAAGTTTAGCGTTTAAATTAAGAGGGCGTATTTCTGCGCGCCGAGAAATAGCCGGTGATGGTGGAGAAGAACTAGGAATGAGTGTCAGTTCTAAGTTAAAAATAGGCGTTTCAATTGGTTCGACGGTTATAAAAAAGGCTATTCCTGCGGTATTAAAATGGATATTGCCGGGTATCGCCGGTGCGGCAATGTTTATTGCCGGTGCTTCTATTGGGGTTATTTCTGTAGTGGCAGGTATTGTAGCGCTGGTTATTTTTGCTGGGACTTATTTATTGGAGCAGAGGAATAAAAATAAAATTAAAAGCAAAGCAAACATCTATAAAGATTATTTCCCAAGAGATAATAATGTTATTAAACTGTTTTCACAGTTGATAACGCTTTCTATGCATAAGAAGCTGCAAGCAAGCGCATTGCAAGCAGAGGAAAAGCATACATTGTGGCAGTCTATCAAAAACGGACTAACAAAAGTCGTGAAGCGAATAGTGGGTGAGGAAGAAGCGCCAACAAAAGAGGAAGAAAAAATAAGAACACTGATGAAAGATGAATTTAAAGAAATATGGAGTATTTTTAAAAACTTTTCACGCAATCAAAAAGACTATGATTCTTTTAAGGAAGGGTCATTAGCTAAAGAAATAACCGGTTTATTTGAGCATCATTTCGACTTGGGTGATCCGAGTGATAGAAGTGAGATTGTTAATGATCGAGACGTTAATACATTATGGATAAACGTGTTTGCACGTTATTTAGAAAGGAAAGATCTAGAAGTATATGCATTAACCATGCCTGTTTTGCAATCTAAATTAAATACGTTAACGGCAGATAATATCAATCAACATAGCTTAGTCCAGCAGCCCCTTGCGGTAGATAAATTCCAAGCTATTTTCCCGTTGAGTGAGCAAGTAGCGCCAACTTCGTTTCAACGCGGTACTAATGATGCAAGCTCATCATTTAGAACTAGACGCGCTTCCGCACCGCAGTTTTTTCCTACAAAACCCATTCTGGTTTCTGATGCAGATGAGCAGCAACAGAATTTACATGCTATGCCGCAAGTCAATCGATGAGACAGGAAAGCATTGTGAAAGCAATGCGAAGTCGAAGAGCCCGCGATAGGCGTGCGTTGACGGGCGAAGCAGGAAACGCATCACGCCGTAAAGTCATTTGTGGGAGGCACGGGCATGAACTCCGAAGGAGTGAGTGCGTGCCGGACGCAGGACGTATCGCGGCCTAATTTCAGTCGCGTCATGCGAACGAATTTCGGGGACACGATGGCCGAAATTCTTCGGGAGCATAGCGACTCACTTGTAGCAAGCAGCTAACTATTAGCGTAAAGAGGGCGGTTTGATGTATCAAGCCGCCCTTTTTATATCAATATTTTTTTATAAAATATTTTTAATATAAATTTTATTGTTAATGTAGTCTTAATCTTGCTTATATAAGATACGAATAAGTTTGCCAAATAATAACAAGTAAAGGTGATTTATGTCCGGATCAAGCAATCCGTCATTGGTTAATGCAGCCAAACTAATTAGTAGCAATTTTACACTTAGAAATCGTCAACTTGCTGGAAACCTAGCCGACTATCTAAAAGAACGCATTAATGAACGGAGAACGATAGCCGTAGGTGGTGATGCCAGCGCCGGTATCAGTAAAAAAACCAACTGAGCGATTAACGCGGGTATATTTGGCGTAACTACGCTTGTTGCGGCAGGGATAACAGTTGCAACAGGGGGTATTGCTGCGCCAATAATCGTGGGGGTTGCTGGTGCTGGTGCTGCTGTTGCGACGGGCGGCACAGGATTAGCCCTTAAAAAGCTTGCAAAGACTATGCCTAAAAGAAAAATTAAACGGAATGCAGAAATATATAATAACTATTTGCCAGAAGGGAATAGCGACATAATTAAGTTGTTTGCACAATTAGTGTCGCTTTCTATGACTAAAAAACTCCAAACGGCACTTATTCCACAAGAAAAGCCTTCTGTTTTGAATCCAATGCTCAAAGTGATGGATAACGCTATAGATGAAATAGCTAGAGTAAGAAAAATATCTAGACAAGATGAAAAAGAAGCGGTGCAAAAATTGGCAAATACGGAGTTTTCCGAAATCTGGGATATTTTTAAAGCGTTTACGCGTGATAATGCACAATACGCTTTATTTAAAGAAACGTCATGGGCTAAAACAATAACTAATTTACTTGCGAGTCATTGTGATTTGGGTGATCCAAACGATAAGAGTGAAATAGTGAGCATTCGAGAGCGCAATACTTTATGGATAAACATATTTGCACGTTATTTAGAAGGCAAAGATGAGGCTGTGCGTGAATCAGTGCTTTCTACCTTGAGTTCTAAATTTAATGTTATCCCTGAACTCCCCTTGAGCAATATCCCCTCGAGTGCTTCTTTAAGTAGTCAATGTTCTTCATCTTCTGGTATAGGCTCAAACGACTCATATACTTCACAGACTAGAGAGTCGCACTCACCGCAATTTTTTGCGCGGAAAGCAGAAATCTTAGCGGTTAATCAGCCAGAACCAGAACCAAGCTTAAATCTTAATACACGTTTGTAAAAAAAGCTTATCACACGAGAGGGCGGTTTGTTTTATCAAGCCGTCCTTTTTCTTTTTTAATTCAGCACAAATTTTTTTGATTATTTTTGGCTAATCAATCATTTTAATACTTAGGCTCAGAAAATATTTTTTAAAGAGTCAAACGGCGAGAGGGAGAAAAGCCATTTGTATTTAAATGTCGTTTGAGCGTATAATCCCCCCGTTTTTCGACTTAAACTTTATTCATTTAAGGCTGATTCTGTGGCTAAACGACCGGTTAATCTCAATTTATTGACCCTGCGCTTTCCTATAACGGCGATTGCTTCTATTTTGCACCGCGTTTCAGGTTTTATTTTATTTTTATTTATTCCCATATTTCTAGGCTTGATGGCCGTTTCGCTGCAAAGCCCGGAAGGTTTTTTTCTTGTGCATAATGTTTTAACGCATCCACTGGCTAAGCTGATTATCTTAGCCATTTTTTTTGCACTTTTTTATCATATGCTTGCCGGTATTCGACACCTACTCATGGATACAGGTCTGGGTGAAAACCTAAGGCCGGCGCGTTTTACGGCGGGCTTAGTCATGTGTTTAGCCGTCGTCTTGACAACGCTGATGGGAATTTATGTATGGTAAAAAAATTAACGAATGTGACCAGTCTGAGTGGTAATGGCTTGCGCGATTGGTTAATACAGCGCGTTACATCGGTAGTGCTGCTGTTTTATATTGTTTTCCTCTTAGGCTTCTTTGTGGCGCATTCATCGCTCAATTATGCCCAATGGCATGGGTTGTTTAACCACACAGCGATGCGTTTGTTGAGTACGCTCTTTTTACTGAGTTTGCTGTGGCATGCTTGGATTGGGATGTGGACGATTGTCACGGATTATATTAAGCCGTTTGCTTTACGCTTGAGTGTACAAATACTAATAATTATTGGGCTATTACTCTGTTTTATTTGGGGTTTAGCTATTTTTTGGGGTAATTAATTTATGGCAATACCCACTTATACCTTTGACGCAGTGATAGTTGGTGCTGGCGGTGCAGGTATGCGTGCTGCGTTACAATTAGCGAATTCGGGTCAAAAGGTTGCACTGATTTCTAAAGTGTTTCCAACGCGTTCGCATACCGTTTCTGCGCAAGGTGGTATTACCTGCGCTTTAGGTAATGCGCATGAAGATGATTGGCGTTGGCATATGTACGATACGGTAAAAGGTTCCGATTACTTAGGTGATCAAGATTCGATTGAATACATGTGTAAAACCGGCCCAGAAGCCGTGTATGAACTGGAACACATGGGCTTACCGTTTTCACGTACCGATTCAGGCAAGATTTACCAACGTCCTTTTGGTGGCCAATCTAAGAATTTTGGTGGCGATCAAGCGGCGCGTACCTGTGCCGCCGCTGATAGAACAGGTCATGCCTTATTGCATACGTTATTCCAACAAAATGTAAAAGCAAAAACACATTTTTTTACTGAGTGGTATGCGATTGATTTAGTTAAAACGGCGCAGGGACAGGTGGCAGGCATAACCGCTTTATGTATTGAAACTGGTGAAGTTGTTTTCTTTCATAGCCGAGCCACCATCTTAGCCACCGGCGGCGCAGGACGTATTTTTCAATCCACAACTAACGCCTTGATTAATACCGGTGATGGCATTGGTATGGCATTGCGTGCGGGTTTTGCGGTGCAGGATATGGAAATGTGGCAATTTCATCCCACCGGTATTGCCGGTGCCGGTGTATTAGTAACCGAAGGCTGCCGCGGTGAAGGCGGTTATTTAATTAATAAGAATGGTGAACGTTTCATGGAACGTTATGCACCGCATGCTAAAGACTTAGCGTCTAGAGACGTGGTAGCGCGTGCGATGGCTTTAGAACTGCGTGCGGGGAATGGTTTTGACCCACATGGTACGGATTATGTGAAATTAAAATTGGACCATTTAGGCGCAGACCTAATTAAGAAGCGGTTACCGGGTATACGCGAACTGGCGATTACCTTTGCCCATGTTGATCCGATTACTACACCGATTCCAGTCGTACCGACTTGCCATTATATGATGGGTGGACTACCTACTAATGTGCATGCCCAAGTGTTGACGCTAGATCAACATGGGCATGATCAAGTCGTTGAAGGCTTATATGCGGCCGGTGAGTGCGCTTGTGTCTCTGTGCATGGTGCTAATCGATTAGGCGGCAACTCGCTACTCGATCTGGTTGTCTTTGGCCGTTCTGCTGGGTTACATGTAGAACAATCATTACAAAAAGATTTACCTTTACTGTCGGTAAGCCCAGACGATTTAGAAGCGGGATTAACGCGACTGAATCGTTGGAATAACACCGACAAAGGTGAAAGTGTGGTTGAGATTCGTCAAGCAATGCAAAAGAGTATGCAGAATGATTTTGGTGTTTTCCGTACTGAAAATTACATGCAAGAAGGTTTAGCCAAATTGACGGAACTCAGAGAACGTTTACAACATGCGGCGTTAACGGATCGTAGCCAAGTGTTCAATACGGCCAGAGTAGAAGCGCTGGAATTAGATAATTTAATGGAAGTTGCTTATGCCTCGGCGGTTTCGGCGTTAACGCGTCAAGAAAGTCGTGGTGCGCATAGCCGTGAAGATTATCCTAAGCGAGACGATAAAAACTGGCTGAAACATTTACTATATTTTTATAAGGATGATCAGGTTGCATTCAGAGCCGTTAATATGAAACCTGAGACGATGGCACCGATGGAATTAAAAGAGAGAACCTATTAGGTCAAAATTATGCAATTTTCTATTTACCGTTACGATCCCGATAAAGATAAAAAACCTTATATGCAAGACTATACGCTGGCATTAGAAGCGGGTAAGGATATGATGTTGCTGGATGCCTTAGAAGAATTGAAAGCGCAAGATCAAACGCTTTCTTTTCGTCGTTCTTGCCGAGAGGGAGTCTGTGGATCAGACGGCATGAATATTAATGGAAAAAATGGTTTGGCGTGTGTAACACAGCTTTCAAGCTTGAAATCACCTGTTGTATTAAGGCCTTTACCGGGTTTGCCGGTCATCCGTGACTTAGTGGTTGATATGGAGCCTTTTTATCGTCAGTATGAAAAAGCGCAACCTTACTTAATTAATGATAAAGAACCACCGGCTAAAGAGCGTTTACAGTCTCCTGAAGAGCGTGAACAATTGGATGGTCTGTATGAATGTATTTTGTGTGCCTGCTGTACCAGTGCCTGTCCTTCTTACTGGTGGAACCCGGATAAGTTTTTAGGACCTGCGGCCTTACTATGGCTTTGTCGCTTTTTAGTCGATAATCGTGATGAAGCGAAAGAACAGCGTCTGGCGGAATTGAATGATCTGTTCAGTTTATTCCGTTGTCGTACTATTATGAATTGCACCACGGTCTGTCCTAAAGGCCTAAATCCGGCTAAAGCGATTGGTCATGTGCGCAACATGCTGTTAAAAAAAGAAACCTAAGGTGGTACGAGTCCGAGCTAGGACTCGTCTTACAGGCCCCGTCTATAGATGGTAAAATTCTAGGTTGCATTTTGAGTAGAAGAATAAGAAAATCCTTTCACTGCAAGTAGGGGAAAAATTCAACTAATGACCGATCAAGTAAAATCCGCATTTCAAAGCTTGCGTACCGACTCTTATCTATTTAGTGGCAACGGTGCTTATTTAGAGGCACTTTATGAGCAATATTTGCACGACCCTAATCAGCTAAGTAGAGAATGGCAGACCTATTTCAATCAGGTTGTCGATAAACAAAAGGACGTTTCACATGCTGATATTCGGGCTTATTTTTCCGAATTAGCCAAGCATCCTATACCCTTGGCCGCACATGGCAGTGCGGAAGATGCTTTATTATCAAAAGTACATAACCTCATTGATGCCTACCGTCGCTATGGCCATTACCAATCTAATCTCGATCCGTTAAGGTTAGCGCCAAAACGAGAAATAATTGATCTAACGCCAGAAAGCCATGCCTTAACCCCAGCCGATTTATCTCAAACCGTTCATTTAGACGGTTTATTGGGTTTACAGACCGTTTCCGTGCAAACTGTCATTGAAACCCTGAAAAAGATTTACTGTGCTTACATTGGTTTTGAAACGCAGCATATTGCGGATGCCGAGCAACGCGCGTGGTTACAAGCGCGTATTGAATCGGTAGAAGGGCAAGCGAGTTATTCCAACGAAGTGAAAAAAACCATTCTAAAAGGTCTTATACGCGCCGAAGGTTTAGAAAAATATTTAGGTAATAAGTTTGTTGCACAAAAACGTTTTTCATTAGAAGGCGGGGATAGCTTAATTCCTTTGCTCGATGAATTAGTCGCTAGAGCGAGCACCCAAGCAGTTCAAGAAATCGTGATTGGTATGGCGCACCGTGGCCGCTTGAATGTGTTGATTAATGTGCTGGGGAAATTGCCAAGTAAATTATTTGAAGAATTTGAAGGGAAATTGACGCAGGAAAATCGATCCGGGGATGTGAAATATCATAAAGGGTTTGCCACCGATATTAAAACGGATCACGGTGCTTTACATATTGCAATGGCATTTAATCCTTCGCATTTAGAAATAGTGAACCCGGTGGTTGAAGGTTCAGTGCGATCACGTCAAGAACGTCGTAGCGATAGCAGTGGCCATCAGGTGTTACCGGTATTAATCCATGGTGATGCGGCCTTTTCAGGCCAAGGGGTTGTGATGGAAACCCTAGAGCTTTCGCAAACAGCGGGTTATGGCACCGGCGGTACCTTACATATTGTGATTAATAACCAAATTGGTTTTACCACGGACCCGCAAAATGCGCGTTCTAGTTGGTATTGTACCGATCCCGCTAAAATGATTGACGCACCTATTTTTCACGTGAATGGTGACGACCCTGAATCGGTATTATTTACGCTGCAATTAGCGTTTGACTTCCGGCAAACGTTTAAAAAAGATGTGGTGATTGATTTGGTTTGTTATCGTCGTCATGGCCATAATGAAGCGGATGAGCCTTCAGCAACACAGCCATTGACATACCAGGCGATTAAACAATTACCCACCGTACGCACGCAATATGCAGAGCAATTAATAGCGAAAAATGTCATTAGCAAAGAAGAGTTAAGCCAATGGATGGATGGATATAGAAATCAATTAGATAAAGGCGAACCTGTTGTCAGTCGCTTGTTAGATGACGATTCTAAAAATCCTTATCGAATTGACTGGCGTCCGTATCGTTACCACGATTGGCGAGATTCTGAAGACACTGGCATTGCATTACAACGCTTAAAAGAAATAGCAACGACGTTGGAAACCTTGCCGCCAGGATTAACCTTACAACCGCAAGTGGCTAAAATCATCGATGACCGGCGTAAAATGACCGCAGGCCAATTACCTTTAAATTGGGGTTATGCTGAGATCTTGGCGTATGCTAGCTTGTTGCAAGAAGATTATAGTGTTCGACTTTCGGGACAAGATTGTGGTCGTGGTACTTTCTTCCATCGTCATGCCGTGTTACACGATTTTAAGACCAATCAAATTTTTGTGCCTTTATCACAGTTGGCAAAGCATGAAAAAGCCTTTACCGTGATCGATTCAACCCTATCCGAAGTGGCGGTGATGGGCTTTGAATACGGCTATGCTATTTCTAATCCGAATAGCTTAGTGATTTGGGAAGCGCAATACGGTGATTTTGTGAATGGTGCGCAGGTTGTTATCGACCAATTTTTAAGCTCCTCTGAACAGAAATGGGGAAGATTATGTGGTTTAGTTCTATTATTACCGCATGGTTATGAAGGCGCGGGGCCGGAACATACCTCGGCACGCTTAGAACGGTTTTTACAACTGTGTGCACAAGATAATATGCAAGTATGTGTGCCAAGCACACCGACACAGATTTTCCATTTATTACGACGACAAATGTGCAGACCGTATCGTAAACCCTTGATCGTTATGTCGCCAAAGAGCTTATTACGCCATAAACTAGCGGTATCGAGCTTAGAAGATTTGGCGAAAGGACGTTTTCAAAACGTGATTCCAGATGAACGCGATCTTCAAAAAGTAAAACGCGTTATTTTATGTAGTGGAAAAGTCTACTATGATTTGTTGGAACAATGTCAGGCACAAAAAATAAATGATATCGCACTGATTCGAATAGAGCAGTTATATCCTTTTCCTAAAGACGAATTAATGGCTGTATTAAAGCCATATGAAAAAGTAAACGAGGTTATCTGGTGCCAAGAAGAGCCTAAAAACCAAGGGGCTTGGTATTGTAGCCAACATCATTTCATTGACTGTTTAGCTAAAAACCAAAGCTTACATTATGTAGGCCGACCTGCTTCCGCTGCACCGGCTGTAGGCTCACCCATTGTGCATGTACAAGAACAGCAGGCTTTGATAAAAGAAGCATTAACATAATTTATTTGTATACAACCAAGTATTTTGCTTGGTTTCTAGGCGGATTGGCTTTGAGAAGCGCAGTGTACACGTTAGTACATGAGCATCGGAAAAGACAATCCAACAACGAAGCCAAGTAAAAGACGAAGGTTTATAATTTGAGGAATCATCTATGAGTATTGAAATAAAGGTTCCCATGTTACCGGAGTCGGTAGCTGATGCGACAATCGTCACCTGGCATAAAAAAGCCGGTGATGTGGTTAAGCGAGATGAAAATATTGTCGATTTGGAAACCGATAAAGTTGTTTTAGAAGTGCCTGCTCCTGACGACGGTGTATTAGGTGAAATTCTAAAAAAAGAAGGGACTGTGGTCAAAGCCGGTGAAATTTTAGCCACCATAAACAAGGATGCCAGTATGAAAACAGAAAAAACGTCTGCTTCATCAGGCGCAGCAGAAGGAACAGCACCTGCTAAAAAATCTGCGCCCTCCGAAACTGAAAACACAGCGGCTGGTCCAGCGGCACGCCGATCAGCGGCTGAACAAGGTATTCCTCTAGAAGGCATTCAGGGCAGTGGAAAATCTGGCCGTGTTACCCGTGAAGATGTATTAGGGCAACAAACCCCATCATCATCCGCCATACCAGCCAGCCAGCCCGCTACGATGCCGAGTATGGCGGTGCCACAAGGCGGCGATCGTATTGAAAAACGTGTACCTATGACACGCTTGCGCGCCATTATTGCGAAGCGTTTGGTTGAGGTTCAACATACGGCTGCGCTGTTAACGACCTTTAATGAGGTTAATTTGCATAAAGTCATGGAACTTCGTGCCAAATATAAAGAAAGCTTTGAGAAAAGGCATGGTACACGTTTAGGATTTATGTCGTTTTTTACTAAAGCGGTGATTGAAGCGCTTAAACGTTATCCGGCTGTGAATGCTTCTATTGATGGTAATGATGTGGTTTATCATAATTACTTTGATATCGGTATTGCAGTATCGACTGATCGTGGCTTAGTCGTTCCGATTATACGGGATGCCGATAAATTAAGTTTTGCCGAAATTGAAAAAAGCATTGCTAATTATGGGCGTAAAGCGAAAGAAAATCAGATCGCAATTGAGGATATGACGGGCGGTACGTTTACTATTACCAATGGCGGCGTTTTTGGATCATTGTTAAATATGCCCATTATCAACCCGCCACAAAGTGCTATCTTGGGCATGAATACCATTCAAGAGCGGCCTATTGCAGAAAATGGCCAGATTGTTATTCGCCCAATGATGTATATTGCATTGTCGTACGATCACCGTATCATCGATGGCAAAGAATCAGTCGGTTTCTTAAAGACTATTAAAGAACTTTTAGAGGAGCCAGCACGCTTACTGATAGACGTTTAACAACCGTTTTTTTAAAAATGCAAACAATCATTGTCTGAATCGGAGAATAACTAATATATGAACCTACACGAATACCAAGGTAAAAAATTATTTAGCGAATACACCTTGCCAGTTCCTCCAGGCAAGGTGGCGGCAAGTGTTGAAGAGGCCGTCGCAGCAGCGGAATCGCTAGGTGGTGATGCATGGATGGTAAAAGCGCAGGTTCATGCCGGTGGGCGTGGTAAAGCGGGTGGTGTTAAATACGTCACCAGCAAAGAAGCCGTTGCAGCAGAAACAAAGCGTTTATTAGGATCACGCTTAGTCACCTTTCAAACCGATGCGAATGGTCAGCCGGTTAATCAGGTTTTAATCGCCGAACCTTGTGATATTAAACGCGAACTTTATTTAGGCGCGGTACTAGATCGCAGTACGCGCCGTGTCGTGATCATGGCCAGCACAGAAGGTGGCGTAGAAATTGAAAAGGTGGCGGAAGAAACACCGGAAAAAATATTAAAAATCAGCATGGATCCTTTATTAGGTATTTTGCCTTATCAGGCACGTGAGATTGGTTTTAAACTGCAACTCAATACGGCACAACTCAAAGAGTTTACGCATATATTAATTCAATTAGGCAAAATGTTTGTTGAGCGTGATTTAAGCTTAGTTGAAATTAATCCCTTGATTATCGATAGCAACGATCGCGTCATTTGCTTAGACGCCAAGGTTGTTGTGGATGATAACGCTTTATTTAGACAAGCTGAATTACGCGATATGCGTGATGCAAGCCAAGAAGACGAACGTGAAAACCGTGCGCATCAATGGGAATTAAACTACATTGCGCTGGATGGTGACATCGGTTGTATGGTTAACGGGGCAGGGCTTGCGATGGCGACCATGGATTTAATTAAATTACATGGCGGTAATCCGGCTAACTTTCTTGATGTAGGTGGTGGTGCGACACAAGAACGTGTAACAGAAGCCTTTAAGATTATTTTATCAGATGAAAAAGTAAAAGGTATTCTAGTCAATATCTTTGGTGGCATCGTGCGTTGCGACATGATTGCAGACGGTATTATTGGCGCTGTTCACGAGGTAGGTATTAAGTTACCGGTAGTGGTGCGTTTAGAAGGAAATAATGCTGAATTAGGCGCTAAAAAATTATCCGATAGCGGTTTAAATATTATTGCGGCTAAGAGTTTGACAGATGCCGCGCAACAAATTGTAGCTGCCGTAAAAACACTTGCTACTGTATAATATTTCACGAAAAGGTTAAAAAAAATGAGTATATTAGTCGATAAAAATACTAAAGTAATCTGTCAGGGTTTTACTGGAAAACAAGGTACTTTTCATTCAGAACAAGCCATTGAATACGGAACACGCATGGTGGGTGGTGTTACGCCTGGTAAAGGGGGTACACAACACCTAGGGTTGCCGGTATTTAATACCGTCGCGGACGCCGTGGCGAAAACCGGTGCTGATGCCAGCGTCATTTATGTGCCAGCGCCTTTTTGTAAAGATTCTATCATTGAAGCCGCCGATGCGGGTATTCAGTTAATCGTTTGTATTACCGAAGGTATTCCTGCGCTGGATATGTTAGCGGTTAAAGTCTATTTAGAAAATAATAGCTCCGCGCGTTTAATCGGACCTAACTGCCCCGGTATTATTACACCTGGTGCTTGTAAGATTGGTATTATGCCTGGCTTTATTCACAAACCGGGTCGTGTGGGTATTGTGTCGCGTTCAGGTACTTTAACGTATGAAGCGGTAAAACAAACCACTGATTTAGGTTTTGGACAAAGCACCTGTGTTGGAATTGGTGGCGATCCTATTCCTGGTATGAATTTTGTTGATGTATTACGTTTATTTCAAGACGATCCACAAACAGAAGCCATTTTAATGGTGGGTGAAATTGGTGGAACCGCCGAAGAAGAAGCGGCTGAGTTTATTAAGTCGCAAGTAACAAAACCCGTTGTTTCTTATATTGCAGGTGTTACTGCACCGGCTGGAAAACGTATGGGACATGCGGGTGCTATTATTTCAGGTGGAAAAGGAACAGCGGCTGAAAAGTTTAAAGCTTTAGAAGCGGCCGGTGTTCATACCGTCAAATCACCTGCCGATATGGGGAAAGCGATTGCTAATTTTCTATGAGTTTTAAAACAATTTTACAAGCCATAGGCAATACACCACTTGTTAAGCTAGATAATATTTCACCGAATAAACTCGCCACTATTTTAGTTAAATGCGAGTTTATGAATCCTAGTGGTAGTATTAAAGACCGTATTGTTTCTTATATTATTAATGATGCAGAACAACGTGGTTTATTAAAACCCGGTGGCACGATTATAGAGAATACATCCGGTAATACCGGCGCAGCTATTGCGATGATAGCCGCCATTAAAGGCTATAAAGTTATTTTGACGATGCCGGATAAAGTGAGTCAAGAAAAACAAAATAGCTTAAAAGCGTACGGCGCAGAAATCGTTGTAACACCGACCTCAGCCGCGCCTGATTCGCCCGATCATTATGTCAATGTGGCTAAACGCATGGCGGATGAAACAGCGAATAGTTTTAGGATTAATCAGTACGATAATCCTAAAAATCCTGAAGCGCATTATCATATGACGGGTCCTGAAATTTGGCAGCAAGCTCAAGGGCAATGCGATATTTTTATTGCCAGTGGCAGCACCGGGGGCACCATTTCAGGCGTAGGACGCTTTCTTAAAGAGAAAAATCCAAATATTAAAGTAATTATGCCGGATCCTAAAGGCTCTATTTATTATGATTATTTTAAAACCGGGAAAGTACCCGAATCAGGTAATTGTAGTTATTTTGTAGAAGGGGTGGGTGAAGATCATTTAGCGAAAGCGATGGATTTTTCTGTGTTGGATGATGTTATTCCTTTTACCGATAAAGATGCTTTTACGGTAGCACGACGTTTAGCCGAAGAAGAAGGGCTTTTAGTGGGTGGTTCTGCGGGTGCAAATGTTTGGGCCGCTTTAAAAGTAGCTGAAACAGTGGATAAACCTACCACTATTGTCACAGTGTTACCGGATGGCGGCGTTAAATATCTCAGTAAAGTTTATAATAATGATTGGATGAAAGCACACGAGCTCTTATAAATCTCATCTGCTTTCTATAAACGCTTTAAATTGGTCGAAAGGTATTCGTATAAAACTCTTTCATGCCTTTCGTTTCCGCTATGACGGCATCTGTTACTTTTTTATCATTGGCATCAAAAAAACCAATACCCTTTTTATGCCATTGTTCCTCTATCGCGCGCGCTTGATCACCATAGAGTTCATCCATTCGTTGATGAGATATTTGAGAGAGTGTACCGTCAAGGATCTGTTTTCTAAGGTTTGCTCTTTCTTCTTCTTTTATCATTTCATCAGATTGTTGTTTTCTTTGTTCCTCTTCTGTAACCTGTCTAAATTCTTTCAGTAGAGGCGTTTCTAAATAGCTATACAGCTGCTTAAAAAGATCCAGACTAGCTTTCTCTTTAACTTTAAATTCTTCTGGTATTTTTTCTAATATTTTGTCAATTTGTTGTAGCCGTGTTTGTTCACGGTTAACCCAGTTGTTGGTTAAAAAATTTCGCCATAATGTATGCAGATTTGATTTTTCAGGTGCGTGTTTTATTTTCTCTATAATCATTTTACTGATATGAGTTTGTATCGATTTGATACTGCTTTCTATAACAGCCACTTGAATTTGAAGTGAGAATACTTCCAGGTCGCTATCTTTGAGGCAAAAGTCGGCATATTTTTCTGCTAGGACATTGAGATTAATCGCTTTTTTTGTAGCGCAAAAAATGGCAAGGGCTTGAAATAAATTAAGAGGATATTTTTCTAAATTTTTTTCGATGGGAGTGAAGGTTGATGTGTCTAAGGTTTTTTTATCTAAGGAATTAAAATGATCAATAATAAGATTATTAATAAATTCCAATGCTTGTTGTTCGGTGAGAAAGCTAAAAATATCCCCAATTAAAGATTCATTATGATGGTTGGTTTGAATTAATGAGTTTTTAAAAAGGGTAATTTTTTCTCGATTAAAAAAATGAAGTAAATTTTCATTTAATAAGGAAATGGTCTCTTTTTCATTTTTTAAAAATAGCGTATTTAAGGGTGGAAGACTATCATTATGATGATCATTTAGATATTTTTTCCATTTCATGACGAAGTTTAAAAAGTTATTCTTCAAATCTGAATATAAAACTTTTAAAAACTCCATGACAAATATGGATTCTAAACTGATTGATTGTTCTATATTGTTTAATTTATCCGAAATGAAATCGTAAGGGATTAATAAGAAAAATATTAATTTAGCATTTGAGCTAAATTTATGACTTAATTTTTCACAGTATTTGATATGTTTTTCATAATATAGTTTCCCTTTTTTTGAGCGAATAAAGGATTGGCTTAAGCCGGTTATATAGTCTTGAAAAGTTGATTCAGGTAATCGATTTAAAAATTTATCGAGTAGGGCGGTACTTACTTTTGAATCAAATGCCTCAATGAATGCCTCTAGCGATAAATCTTTAATGAAATGTCCCTGGTAAAGAATAATATTATCCATTATTTTATCGATCAGACTGTTTAATGTATTATCGGGATCAGGTTGGGAATGGGTATCTAGAATAACGAATAGATCGTAGAGGGTATTAAGATTAAATTGAGTATCGAGCTCATATTTTTTGCTGTTAATAAACTCACGTAGTTTAAAATAAAGCGGTGCCGGCGTTTTAAAAAAAGGCAGGTAGTAGCGTAACCATAAAACCCAGCGTTGAGGTACTAAGCTATCAAAATAAGTTAAGTCCATGATAGTTACTTCTATATACACATAGCACTAGAATTTTCGGCGGCGGTGCCGAAAATTCTAGTGCTATGTGTATGATTTAATTCCTTTGTAGTAATCTAACAAAGTTATATAAAAAATAGAAGTAGTAGATTTGTTATTGCGAACCCAGCACCGCATTTAGCTCAGTCTTAAACACTGAGTATCCGGTTCATCTATTGGGGGTTCCTCATTTTTAGAGGTTGAAACATACCACAAAAGGAACGAGCCAAGTGAGTCGCTATGCTCCCGAAGAATTTCGGCCATCGTGCCCCCGAAATTCGTTCGCATGACGCGACTGAAATTAGGCCGCGATACGTCCTGCGTCCGGCACGCACTCACTCCTTCGGAGTTCATGCCCGTGCCTCCCACAAATGACTTTACGGCGTGATGCGTTTCCTGCTTCGCCCGTCAACGCACGCCTATCGCGGGCTCTTCGACTTCGCATTGCTTTCACAATGCTTTCCTGTCTCATCGACCGTGTGATTCGAAGTGGTTAACAATAGAGGAGTACTCTTCTGTAATTTCACATGCCAAATCAAGAGCTGTCATGCCATTTTCGTCTTTAGCATGAATATCGAACTCGCTGTTTGTAAGGGTCTTTATCCGAGGAAAGTCGCCTCTTTCTACTGCATGGTGAAGCAGGGTTGCGTTGCCATTCGGATTTGTCTCAGGATAAGGTTGTTCATCCATATTACTGGCGCTGCTAAGCAATGCCTGCAGCATCACGCCAAAAGCGGTGATGAGAACAGGATGTTCTAAAATAAATTGGATGGCTGTAAAGATAAGATTTGAAGCGATGCCAACCGCTTTTGTATTTGATTTTAATGGCTGATCCTTCGATGAGACAGGAAAGCATTGTGAAAGCAATGCGAAGTCGAAGAGCCCGCGATAGGCGTGCGTTGACGGGCGAAGCAGGAAACGCATCACGCCGTAAAGTCATTTGTGGGAGGCACGGGCATGAACTCCGAAGGAGTGAGTGCGTGCCGGACGCAGGACGTATCGCGGCCTAATTTCAGTCGCGTCATGCGAACGAATTTCGGGGACACCATGGCCGAAATTCTTCGGGAGCATAGCGACTCACTTGTGAGATAGGGCTAATAGATTTTGACATGCTAACCTCCGTGGCATTTTATTTTTAGAACGTTACTTCCTTTTTATTTTAGCAAATATATTGTTTTAATACTTTTATTTTAGTTGAAGGTAATATTATCTAAGCGCTTCACATCTTGTAATTTCTTATGATGAGAAATAAATAATACTCGATTAGCTATTTTATTAATAAAATGTCTATCATGGCTAACAAACAGTAAGGTGCCAGAATAATTTTTTAAGGCATTCGCCAGGGAATCATTGGCTTCGATATCAAGATGGTTGGTCGGTTCGTCCAATACTAGTACATTAGGCGATTCCAGTATCAGTTTAGCCAGCAGTAAGCGTGCGGCTTCACCACCACTTAATGTTAAAATATCCTTCTGTACCTCATCTTTAGTAAATAATACCTGCGCTAATACTTTGCGCGCTGTTTGTTCAGATGTCGCATTGACTTGGTTGGATAGCCACTCTAAGACGCTAGCCTTTTTATTCAATAAGTCATGATGATCTTGGGAGAAATAACTGATTTGTGTTTCATAGCCCCATTCAAAATCCCCGTGGTGCGGCGGTATTTTGCCCAGCAATAGTTTAATTAAGGTTGACTTACCAATCCCATTTTCTCCGACAATAGCAACTTTTTCACCACGCTTAATTTCAAAGCTTAAGCCTTTAAATAATTTTTTATCTTTAAATTCTTTGCTTAAATTTCTAACCTTTAAAACCTGCTTTCCAGATGGACGTAGTGGGGTAAAGTTAAAATGCGGCGTGACGCGTGAGGATTTTTTTATATCGGGAATCTCTATTTTTTCAATCATTTTTAAGCGTGATTGTGCTTGCTTAGCACGCGAGCTAGAGGCACGAAATTTATCCACAAAGCGTTGCATTTCAGCGACTTTAAGTTCTGCATGTTGTTTTTCATGCAGTTTTTGTTCTTCGATTAATTTTTTTTCAGCCAGGAATTTCTCATAATTGCCGCTGTATTGGCGTATTTCACCGTAATCCACATCCAGTATGTTGTCGGCTAAGCGATCAATAAAAGCGACATCGTGTGAGATAAATAAGAGTAAGCCTTGAAATTCATTTTTCAGATATTGTTCTAGCCATTGAATCGATATGACGTCCAGGTGATTAGTGGGCTCATCTAATAACAGGATATCAGGCTCCTGAAATAAGGCTTGTGCTAATAACACACGCAGTTTAAATCCACCCGATAAGGTGCTGAGTGGTTTTTTATGATATTCAGACTGAATGCCAAGGCCGGTTAATAGCTTTTCGGCTAAGCCTTCCGCGGTATAACCATTAAGATGCGCAATGGTTTCTTCGAGTTTACTAAATCGATTAACGTTTTTTTCATCCCACTGATTAGCCGTCAGTAGTTTTTCTTTTTCTTGCATTGCCTCCCAGAGCGCTGGTTTTCCTTGTAAAACAATATCCGTAATGATGGTATTTTCATAGCGAAACTGATCTTGTTTTAACCATCCCACGGAAGCGGCTTTGGGAATAGAAACACTACCGACAATGGGTTCTTCGGTGCCCATGAGTAGTTTTAAAAAGGTCGATTTACCCGCGCCGTTCGCGCCGACTAAGGCATAACGTTTTTGATTAGAGAGGATAAGCGAGACATCATAAAATAATAGCTTTTCACCATAAGCCATGCTCAGTTGATTAATAGTTATCATGGGATGTCGCTCTGTAAATTAAACGTTGAATAAGAAATGAATGACATCACCATCTTGGACAAGATAGGTTTTACCTTCTAAACGCCATTTGCCTGCTTCTTTAGCGCCTTGTTCACCTTTATAGTGAATGAAATCAGCATATCCAACAATTTCAGCACGAATAAAACCTTTTTCAAAATCGGTATGTATGCAGCCGGCTGCTTGTGGTGCCGTTGCACCTTTTGCGATAGTCCAGGCGCGCACTTCTTTGACTCCCGCGGTAAAATAAGTTTGCAGACCTAAGAGATCGTAACCGGCACGAATCAGTCTATCGAGTCCGGTTTCTTTTAAACCCAGTTCAGTCAAAAATTCTTTTTTTTCTTCTTCGCTTAAATCGATACAGTCTTCTTCTAATTTGGCACACAGCGGCACAACGCCGGACTGTTCTTTTTGTGCAAAGTCTTGTAATTGCTCTAACAGCGGATTGTTGTTAAAACCATTTTCATCCACATTCGCAATGTAAAGTGTCGCTTTTGCGGTTAGGAATTGATAAGGGCGTAACAGCAATTTTTCTTCTGGGCTTAATGACATAAGACGAAGTAGCTGTCCTTCATTAAGCGCTGGAATAATGCGTTCGAGTAAGCTTTTGGTTTGGCTAGCTAATTTATCGCTGTATTTTTTTAAACGTAAAACCGCTTTTTCAGCAGTCTCTAAATCTGCTAAGGCAAGCTCGGTATTGATAGTTTGAATATCGGCAATAGGATCCACTTTTCCGGCGACATGGATGATGTCGGTGTGTTCAAAGCAACGTACCACGTGTGCAATTGCTTCTACTTCACGAATATGCGAAAGAAATTTATTACCGAGTCCTTCGCCTTTTGCTGCGCCGGCAACTAAACCCGCAATGTCTACAAACTCCATACTCGTAGGTATAACTTTTTGTGGTTTAACGATGCTGGATAACTCGGCTAAACGTGCATCAGGAACAGGCACAATGCCGACATTGGGTTCGATGGTGCAGAATGGATAGTTAGCGGCAGCAATACCCGCTTTAGTGAGTGCATTAAAGAGCGTCGATTTTCCTACATTAGGAAGACCGACGATACCGCATTTAAATCCCATAAAATTTTCCGCTATTTTTCTTCTTGAATGGTATGTAAAGCTTGTATAGCTCGTTGCTGTTCGCCACTCACAAAAGTGGGTAACAGGGTTAATAGTTGTTCAATGACGGCATTTATTTTTTGCTGGTCAGCGACAGAGGGCGAGTTTAACACGTAATCATGTACGCGATCACGATGTCCTGGGTGGCCAATACCTAAGCGTAGACGCCAAAAATCCTTGCTGCCTAATTGGGCTACTATGTCTTTTAAACCATTATGTCCACCTTCGCCGCCGTCTTGTTTGAATCGGGCACAACCCGGCGGTAAATCCAGGTCATCGTGTACCACTAAAATGGCTTCAGGTGGAATATGATAAAACTGGGCTAAGGCCCTGACGGAACGGCCTGAATGGTTCATATAGGTCGTAGGAATCAATAAACAGCACTTCAAATCATTGAATGCCATTTTAGCAACTAAGCCTTGGAATTTAGTTTCTGCTTTTAAGGATGAATCGCTTTGCTTCAGTAAGGCTTCGACTAGCCAAGCCCCAGCATTATGCCGGCTTTTTGCATACTCCTTTCCAGGATTCGCTAAGCCAGCAATGAGCTGAATAGGGTGGTTAGCCATCGCAGTGAAGCGAAAGGATAACTATTTTTTATCCTTGCCGTCCTGATTTTCTTCAGGTGCATCTTCTTTAACGTTGATTGCAGGTACTTCAGCGGATTCAGGCGCAGCGGTAGGTTCTTCTTCTACAGCGCGTTGAAGCTGAATATTAACCACAGGTCGGTCATCATCATGGGTTAATGCCATTAACTCTACGCCTTCCGGTAAGGAAAGTTGTGATAAATGAATCGCTTCATCAAGGCCTAACTTTGAAACGTCAACATTGATAAACTCAGGCAATGCATCCGGTAAACAGCGGACTTCGACGTTGTTCAGTAATCGAGCCATCACACCACCGGCGTCTTTGACACCCGGTGCCGTTGCTTCACCCTCAAAATGTAGGGGAACTGACATAGTGATTTTCTCTTTCGCGGTGACCCGTAATAAATCCAAATGCACGATACGTGGTTTAAAGGGATGACGTTGTAAATCTTTTAAGACCGCTTTTTGTTTTTGGCCATCGAGGTCGATAGTCAGAATATGCGAATAAAAGGCCTCATTTTCCAGTGAACGCAGCAATTGATTGTGGTCAAAGGACAGCGACATAGGGGGTTCTCCGGCACCATAAAGGATAGCGGGAACGCGGTTCTCAAGGCGGCGTAGACGGCGGCTCGCACCCGTCCCAAAAGCCTCTCGAGTTTTTGCAGAGAGTTTAAATGTAGTCATGGTTAATTCCTCAAAAAATGACAAACCCATCCCGCGACCAGGATAGGTGGAGGGGTATTTTACGGGGGTTTCGATAAAAATACCAGCGATAACCGCTTGTAAAAGAAGCCTGTCTAGTTGTCGTGATTCAGACAAGCAGAGCGCCACGATGTAAGATGGTGCATTGCGCTGCTTTTTAAGTGGTTGCTATTGTTCTGTAATTCAAATATGACATCAACCTGATCTTCAAAATGGATGGTTTCTTGTTCATACGTTTTAGCGGTATTACTGGCTGAAGTGGCGGCTACGCTTTTATATAGGTTGGTCGGCATGCTGGGGTAGCCTCCTATATGATAGCGGATGCTATAAACAGGGCCCCGTTTAACGTTGAATCCCGCTGCCAGTGAATCTGCTTGAGCAATGGCATTCGCAATGGCTTTTTTACGGGCTTGCTCACGGTAACTGCTTGGATTCGATACCCCTAATTTTATGTCACGAATCTCATTTAAACCGAGTGTCAATGCGCTATCTAATAGCATATTGAGTTTATCTATCTGGCGCACTGTGACTTGAATTTGACGTGTGGCACGGTAGCCTTTTAGCAGCGTTTCACCCGTTTTAGGGTAATCATATTCTGCTTGCGTGCTTAAATTGGCGGCATTAATATCTTTTTTCTCAATGCCATTTTGGCGTAGAAAATCAAAATATTGCGTGACGCGGGTATCCACTTGTTTTTTAGCCTCTGCCGCATCTTTCGCTAATACACTAACCTCGATGTTTATGGTGGCCATATCGGGTACGGCATCGACGCTGGCAGTACCGGAGGTGATGATATGTGCGACAGTGGGCATTTTGGCCATTGCCTTAGGCGGTAATAGCGCTAAAGGCATGCCTAATCCGAGTAGGGTGGCTAAAGTTAATGTTTTTAACTTCATATGGCCTCCTAATGAAGTCCCTGGATAGTTTCTAATCAACAAACATCGAGCTGACCGATTCTTCACTATTAATACGACAGATGGTTTTTGCCAACATGCCACTTAAACTCAACTGACGAATTTTTTTACACTGACTGGCTTGCGCATGCAGAGGAATCGTATCGGTTACCACGAGTTCATTAATACAAGACGCTTCCAGGTTTTTGATGGCATCCCCGGATAGAACCGGATGGGTACAATACGCCACGATGTTTTTAGCGCCATTTTCTTTGAGTGATTGTGCCGCTAAACACAAGGTTCCGCCGGTATCGACGATGTCATCGACTAAGAGACAATTTCTATCTTTTACATCCCCTATCACATGCATCACTTCCGTTTTGTTAGGGCCTATGCGGCGTTTATCAATGATCGCGATATCCGCATCATCCAATCGTTTTGCAATCGCTCTGGCACGAATAACACCACCCACATCGGGGGAAACGACAATCAGCGGATCATTTTTTTTGTAGAGTGCGGTGTTTTGAATATCTTTTAAAATTTCAGGGGTAGCATAGACATTATCAACCGGGATATCAAAAAAACCTTGAATTTGATCCGCATGTAAATCGACGGTTAATACACGACTGATACCCACTGCGGTCATCATATCTGCCACCACGCGCGCGGTGATCGGTACACGAGAGGAGCGAATCCGCCGATCTTGGCGGCCATAGCCAAAGTAGGGGACAACGGCTGTAATGCGTTTTGCAGAAGCACGCCGTAAGGCATCGGCGATAATCACTAATTCCATCAAGTTGTTATTGACGGGCGGGCAGGTAGGCTGCATGACAAAGACATCTTGGCCACGCACATTTTCTAAAATTTCTACAATGATTTCGCCATCACTAAAATGTCCAACCGTTGCTTTGCCTAATTCCATGTCGAGTTGCTTAACTACTTTTTCAGAAAGTGGCCGGTTGGCATTGCCCGTAAAGATCATCATTTCAGACACAGGGGAATCCTCGTAATTTAAGTTAACAGAAGGGATAAATAGAATTTGGCTGGGGTGCTAGGATTCGAACCTAGGAATGCTGAGATCAAAACCCAGTGCCTTACCACTTGGCGACACCCCAATTTTTTAGTGTACAAACTGTGCCATGCGCTTGATTTCATGGAATTCAAGTCCATTACTGCGTTTGTAAAGCGTCTAGTTTTTTATGCAAAGGCGATGTTGTTAATCCTTTGCTAATAAAACTTCGATAACGCGATTTTATTTTTTCTTGCAACCGCTCTGCCTGTGTTTTTGTGTCTAATGCCGCAAAAATACAGGAGCCTGTTCCAGATAAACGCGCAGGCGCGAAATGATTTAAAAAATCTAACGCTTCTGCTATTACCGGATAGTCTTGCCTGACAATGCTCTCAAAGTCGTTACCTGTTTTTAAGTGTTCGCTTAAAAACGTTTGTATTCTGATGGCTGTCGTGTTGTATGTCAATCGGGGATCTGAAAAAAGTTTTGCCGTGGAAACAGCTTGTGGTGGAATCAATACCAGATACCAGGTTTCTGCTAGGCTAATGGCTTGTAGCTTCTCACCAATCCCTTCGGCCCAGCTGGTGCGGCCTTTAATAAAAAGCGGAACATCAGCGCCCAATGTGAGCCCTAATTTGAGTAATTCATCTAGCGAAAGATTCAATTGCCAAAGATAATTTAAAGCCAGCAAAGTGGTGGCTGCATTTGAACTTCCGCCACCTAAACCACCGCCTATAGGGATACGTTTTTCTATATGTATATCTATGCCAGTATCGATTTTGTTTTTGGCTTGTTGTAGTAGCCTGACGGCTTTAATGGCCAAATTGTCTTCTTCTGGAATAATTGCGGCTGAATCCGGATCAAGCGTGGAAAAACAAGTACAGGTAATTTGCTGATCGGAACGTGGCGTAAAGGTTAGCTCATCACCATAGTCCAGCAATTGGAAAATGGTTTGCAAGTCGTGATAACCATCCTTGCGACGCCCAACAATATGCAAAAAAAGATTGAGCTTTGCGGGTGATGGCCAGTAGCTTTTCATTGAAGTGATTAATTAATGTCCCAATGCGTGATTAAAATGCGTACTTTCCACTGTGGATGCGTCAGTATAATTTGATCGGGAATATCTAGTTTTCCTACATTGGTATAATGTAAGTATTCAATGCGCCAACCGGATTGGCGTAATTTGAGTAGGCGATTATAGGCATCCAAGAAAATGGTATAACGTAATTGTGGGGCGGGTAGGCCGCGTAACCAATAATACAATTGTGAAACAGGCAGATGTAAACCCGATTGTTGTGCTAATAGGCTTTCGGCATTGTCTGCGCTAACGACTTGATTATGCGCAAATAAAGTGACTTGTTGTGGATTTCCGGAAAGCAGAATACTTTGCACACCAAAAGGGCCAAATAATCGTAGTTGATAATTGCGTTGAATTTGTTGCCAGCTAAATGAAGCGTTGGCGCCCGAGCCTGCTTTTGCATGAATAGCAATATTGCCATTGGCTTGCCAGTTTTGTAAGGTAGTGAGTTGGGCTTTACGTTGTGCCCAGGGCAGATAATGATTAACTGACTTATTCGTCTGGAACGGCTGTTGCGAAAAACTTGCGCAGCCACTGAGAAAAAACGTTAAGATAAGCGCTATAATCTTTATCATAAAAAATTGCAAAATTGGATTGCCGCGCACTACGCGCTCGCAATGACGAACTTTAAAATTAAGGCTTAAGCATTCTATGCGTCTTGCGCGTATCTATCAACAGCAACCCTTAACCAGCGGTAAGCTAATCCATTTATCGAAAGAAGCGGCGCATCATTTGGTGCGTGTACTGCGTTTAGACGTAGGCGCTGAATTTATTTTATTTAATGGTGAAGGAGGCGAGTTTAAAGCCAGCATTACTTCGGTACAGAAAAACAGTGTTTCTGTGCAAATAGGTGCATTTAATCCCATTAATAGTGAATCTTCACTACAGGTCATTTTGGCACAGACTATCGTTAAACCTGAAAAAATGGATTATGTGTTGCAAAAGTCAGTAGAATTGGGCGTAACACATATTATCCCTTTGATAACAGAACGTTGTTTGTTGCCGAAATTATCACCAGAGCGCTGGGAAAAGCGCTTATCCCATTGGCAAGCCATCATGATTAATGCCTGTGAGCAGTCTGGGAGAACCAAAATACCCACAGTTGCCCGAGCGGTTACCTTTAAAACAGCCCTGGAGCAGATAAAAGCCGACATTCGTATCATTTTGGCACCTAATGCAACACAAACACTTCCTCAATTGGCTAAATCATGTCATTGTGCGGCGGTGTTAGTGGGTCCTGAAGGAGGATGGTCTAGCAGTGAAATGAATAGTGCTCTCGCCGCGGGTTATCTTCCACTTCAATTAGGTCCACGCATTTTACGAACCGAAACCGCTGGCTTAGTTGCTTTAACATTGCTTCAAGCCACTTATGGCGACATCTCGCTAAATTTAGTCTAGGATAAAAATACATTGATAGAGAGAATTGTGAGATTTATGGGTAAAAAATCGAAACCCCTACTCGTGGATCCGTTTGCGAAGCGCGAAGCAGAAAAGTACAGTAATCCCATTCCAAGCCGAGAATATATCTTAGATTATCTCAAAAAATGTGGTCATCTGGTTAAGCGTGAGGAATTATTTCAAGCCTTAGGTTTAAAACAGGACGATCCTGAACAGGAAGAAGCCTTACGTCGTCGTTTACGGGCGATGGAGCGTGATGGACAAATTGTTTTAACTCGCCGTGATGGTTACGGTTTGCCCGATAAAATGAATTTGCTACGCGGGCGCATCATTGGTCATAAAGATGGCTTTGGTTTTCTTGTTCCGGATGATGGTAGCGATGATTTATACCTGAGCGCACGGCAAATGCAGTGTGTTTTTCATGGCGATCGCGCTTTAGCGCGAGTGGTGGGTACGGATAAGCGAAATCGTCGCGAAGGCGTTATTGCGGAAGTTTTAGAACGAAATACACCCTCACTCGTAGGTCGCTTTTTTTCTGAAAAAGGCGTTGATTTTGTTGTCCCTTCTAATACCCGTATTGCACAAGATATTTTGCTGAGCCCAGAAGAACAAATAAAAGCGAAAGAAGGCCAAATTGTTGTTGTAGAAATTGTCAGTTATCCCAGCTTTCGTAAGCAAGCGATAGGCTGCATTACGGAAATATTGGGTGATCATATGGCACCCGGTCTGGAGATCGAGGTAGCGATTCGTAATTATAATATTCCGCATACCTGGCCCGATGCCGTACAAGCTGAAATGACACAGTTTGAAGAAGGTTTTTTACCCACTGACGAGAAAGATCGCCGAGATTTGCAATCACTGCCCTTTGTTACGATTGATGGTGCCGATGCCCGAGATTTTGATGATGCGGTGTATTGTGAACGGCAAAAAAAACAATGGCGTTTAGTCGTTGCGATTGCCGACGTGAGCCATTATGTTAATCCAAGCAGTGAATTAGATAAAGAAGCGCAGGCGCGCGGTAATTCGGTTTACTTTCCGAATACCGTGGTGCCTATGTTGCCAGAAGTTCTTTCAAATGAACTTTGTTCTTTAAAGCCCAAGGTCAATCGTTTATGTATGGTTTGCGATATGTTGATTTCACCGAAGGGTGAGCTCAAACGCTTTGAATTTTATCCGGCCGTTATTCATTCACGTGCACGACTGATTTATAACGACGTAGCGGCGTGGTTAGACAATAAAAAATGTCCACCGGCTTATAAAGCGGTATTTCCACATTTACAGGATTTGCATGCTTTATATCAGTTGTTAAGAGAAAGTCGTGAAAAACGTGGTGCTATTGATTTCGAAACCACTGAAACACGCGTTATTTTTGGTCCGAATCGTAAAATAAAACAGATTGTTCCTACCGAACGTACGGTGGCACATCGTATCATTGAAGAATGTATGTTGCTGGCCAACGTTTCAGCCGCACATTTTTTAATAAAAGCGAAAGTGCCTACCTTATTTCGAATCCATGCAGTGCCCGCTGCAGAAAAATTAGCAGATTTAAAATCATTTTTAGCAGAACTAGGGTTGCGTTTACCCGGCGGAAAGGTTCCAAAGCCTGGGGATTATTCAGTCTTTTTAAAATCGATTGCAGATAGGCCGGATGCCCATCTGATCCAAACCGTACTGTTACGTTCTTTAAGCCAAGCGGTGTATAGCCCCGATAATATCGGCCATTTTGGTCTTGCCTTTGATGCTTATGCGCATTTTACTTCGCCGATCCGTCGTTATCCGGATTTAGTTGTTCACCGCGCAATTCGACACGTGCTAGCCAAACGCAAACCGAAAAAATTTATGTATGATTTAGTCAGCATTAGCCGTTTAGGTGAACATTGTTCAACCACAGAACGGCGTGCGGATGAAGCGACAAGAGAAGTGTTAGATTGGCTCAAATGTGAATTTATGCGCGATCGAGTAGGCGAAACGTTTGAGGGTTTGATTACCAATGTGACGGGTTTTGGCTTATTTGTAGAGCTTAAAAATATCTATGTAGAAGGTCTAGTGCATGTGACCGCTTTGCATAATGATTATTATCAATTTGATGCAAAAAAACACCGTTTATTTGGTGAACGTAGTGGCATTACCTATCGTTTAAGCGATAGTGTGCGGGTTAAAGTAGGGCGTGTGGACCTCGATCAGCGCAAGATTGATTTTGAGTTAGCGGATGAAGAACAAACAAAAAGTGTTAATACTTTCAAAAAAAAGAAAAAAAAGAAAAAATATTTCGATAAAAAATAAACTATGCTGAAAAAAGAATTTATTTTTGGCGTTCATGCCGTAGAAGCGATTTTGCAAAAGTCGCCAGAAAGGGTATTACAACTTTATCGCCAAGAAGGTCGAGAAGATAAACGTTTAGAATCCATTGTTAGCTTAGCCGAAAGACAACATATCCCTTTACAAATCGTACCCCGAGCGACTTTAGATAAATGGACAGCTGGCGAACGTCATCAGGGTATATTAGTCGAAGTAAAATTGCTTCCGGCGAAAGACGAAAAAGATTTATTTCAATTCATTGATAGCTTAGAGAAAGCGCCTTTTTTATTATTATTAGATGAAATTCAAGATCCACATAATTTAGGTGCGTGCCTACGTTCGGCTAATGCAGCGGGTGTGGATGCAGTTGTTATTACACAGGATCGATCCGTGGGTTTGACGCCCACGGTACGAAAAATTGCGGTGGGTGCGGCTGAAACAACCCCCGTATTCACCGTGATTAATCTAGCCACTACCTTACGTAAATTAAAAAGCCAAGGCATATGGATTTATGGTTTAGATGGCACTGCCAAGCAATCCCTTTATGAGATGGATTTAAAAGGTCCTATAGGTCTAGTGTTGGGTGCAGAAGACAAAGGATTAAGACGCCTTAGCAAAGAACTTTGTGATGGTTTATTGGCGATTCCCATGCAAGGCGCAGTTGAAAGTTTGAATGTTTCTGTCGCTGCAGGTATTTGTTTGTTTGAAGTGCTCAGGCAAAGACGCAAATAATTTTTTACAAATCAAAAAAAACGACACTGTGTTTCTAGTAAGTCAACCTATACTAGCTCTCTTCATTTTTTTCTAATAATCTATTTCAGCTTTTTAAACGTTCTGTCGTAAAAAGAATTGATTTTTTTATTAATTAATTAATTTGATACAATGGCTAGGGATGGTTAATCCTTACGGAAGGTAATTTATGATTATAAAAAAAGAAAGTTATATATTTTCTAAGTATCATGCCGATCGGTTGAAGCATACATTACTGAATCGCTCTTTTGCATTTAATTTTGAATCATTTAAAGGTTATCTCATATCAGAAACAACGGGGATAAAAGAAGCAGGAAAAGTAACGAAAATAACCTTTTGTAAGGGTTTGTTACCTAGCTACTGTAAGTTAGAACTCGTAGAGGAAGCTTTAGCGAGCTTAGAAATGGTTCCTAATAATGTTCAATTATTAAAAACATTTGCAGATTATGTAGAGAATGGCTATTCCGAACGTATAGGATACTCTTTCATCAGCGGTGTAAAATGGGGGTTGATCGCGACCTGTATTGTTGCTGACGTACCGCTTATTTTATCGGTTGCTGCTTGTGCGCTTATCCTATCTAGTCTTTTTCATGACAATTATTTAGAAAAAAAGCTTGGTAGATTGGTAGCGTATCTTAGCGAAGGTGCTCACCTAGAGCCGGCAAATCTAGCAAAACTGGAAGAGAACCTTATCGCGCTTATCGGTAATGGCAAAGCAGCAGAACATATTGGCGAAGCGGCTTATAAGGAAATCCAGCGGGCGACTACACATCCTAGCGCACCGCCGCCACCTTATTCCTTTTTTCCTCTTTACCCTAAGTTAGAAACGGAGTATCAAGATTCAGTAAATAACACCTATGATAACGTCAGGGAGTATTCTAGCGCTCTCTATAGCAACTGATATTAAGAGTTAATTTAAATTAAAAAAGGGAATTTATGTCTGCCAATGCTAAGGAATATATATTTACTGAGTGTTATAGAGAACAACTAATATCTGCTCTATGGGGTGAATCACTGGCATTTCATATTAGTTTATCTGATAAGTTCTTGCCTTTAGAAACAGAGGCAGGGGAACGAGTAAAAAGAAAGATAACGATAACGGTTTCTGAATCGCGATTACCCAGACATTGTAATCCAGAATTAGTTGAACATGCCTTAGCGAGTTTAGAAAAAAATCCCGAGAACCTTAATCTTTTAAAAACATTAGGGGACTATACAAAAAATAATCGCTTTGGGCGGATAGGGTATTGGTCGGGATTGGGACTAATAGCAATATTCTTCTTTGTTTCCCCTTACGCTTTTAGTTTTGCGGTTTTTGCTGTTTGTTTTCCTCTTCTCTTTGTTCTTAATCCTATCACTGCTTATTTATCTACTTTTCTTGTTATTTTTAGCATTCCTATTAGTATTTCTCTTTTATTGAATAAGAGCTTAGACCATTTAGGGCTAAAAGTTGGAAGGTGGATTGAAGAGCTTGCAAGGGGTATTAAGCAACCGGTTAATCTACAAGCACTTGATGAAAAGCTTAATGAGTTTATTAATGAACAATCTAAAACATCGCCGTGTGATAAAAGGCTAGGACACGTACTTGAACTAAGCGACACGCCTATGACGAATAATATTACCCAAGCTAAAAAACGTTTAGAATCTCCTGTGTCAGGGACAGCCACAGAGCAAACAGCGACTTTTGCTAAGATTTATCCTTCATTGTTATTTAGCAACGATGCTGACTTAACAGTTCGGGATGCGCCAGGTAACATAGATGCTAGTTTCCAAGCAATGCCAAAAAATAGGTAAAGATGTGTAATAAAAAATTATTTTTTTCTTACACGCTGGTTTTGCTACACGTAAAAATAATCCGTTCTTACAAAAGGTGACTTATACCTATGAGTGAGAAGAAAGAAGAATATCTATTTGATAAGTATTATGAACAGCAATTCAAATCTGTTTTACAGAATCAATCACTTGCAGTCAGCTTCTGGTCAGATAAAAGCGCTAAACCAATCTTCACAGACAGAGCAAAAACAACAAATACCACAAGCATAAAAAAAGGAATGCGAATAGTATTTTACAAATCCCTATTACCCAGACATTGTGACGGTAATTTAGTTGCGGAAGCCTTAAGCTTTCTAGAAGCATATCCCGAAGAAATTGAGCTGTTAAAAAACATAGCGGGCTATATAAGAAATGATTTATTTGAATATATAGGTTATTGGGGAGTATTAGTAGGAAGCATCGGATCTTGTTGTTTAGGTAGTGTTTTTTGTGCGGTTATTGTTATTTATCCATTCATTTTTCACCCTTATTTAGGTGTTTTCAGCTTTTGTATTATTTCGATTTCTACGACGATTTTTATTTTGAATGTATTTTATGATGACGCGTTAGGACTAAAGTTTGGCAGATGGATAGCAGAACTAGTAGAAGGCATTCACCTAAACCCCGTTAATTCAGAAGAACTTATCAAGAAAATTATGACATGTATTTATGGTGAGAAAATAGAAGAAGTTGTTGAACAGCGCAGCAATGAGGACAGCAAAAGCATTCATTTAGAAGACCTAAAAAGAAAACTGATGACACGTATTCAGAGTGATGTAGGAAAAACTATAGAAGAGGCTTTGGAAGAGCTCGTCAATGAGAGCAGTAAAACCATTCATTTAGAAGACTTAAAAAGAAAACTGATGACACGTATGCACCCTGATGAAGTGGAAAAAGCCATAGAAGCGATAGAAGAAGCGATTGAAGCGCTCAGCAATGAAGAAAGATACTCATATACAATAGGATAGTTAGCGTAATGAATAGCTTGCTGCGTATCAGAGATATATTTAGCGGTATCGTGGACCTTGTTCATTAGATAGCCACCCCTAACATTTAGCCCAAACTCAGACTATGATAGTATGACCTTGCTTTTTGCCACTTCTTAAACTGAAAGGAGAGAATGTATGTGCCGTCGATTTTTCCCAGCCATTATTATTATTATCGCTATTATCATGGCCTTTGCAGCCAGTGTTGCTAAACCGGATTCGGTTGATTATATCGTCATGACCTCGCGTTTTTTTGATATTATGTTGCCTGTTTTGGCGGTAGGTGCATTAATTAAGTACCTATGTTGCCATCGCGGCAAGAGTTGTAAATGCCCTTGTGAACATTGTAAACAATGTGGATGCAAAAGCTAAATAGGCTTGAGGATATCGTTTCGCGATCACACTATTATCTGGCCGCCATTCTTTGACCGTTGTCCTTTGGCTTGACCAAAGGATTGACCAAAGAATCGTCAGGGGTTGATCGCGGGATATCCAGTAAAATAAAGTGAATAACGATACGCATTATATGCAGCAGGCCTTGGCATGTGCTGAGGAGGCAAAAAAACAACAGGAAGTACCGGTAGGCGCTGTTTTAGTGGTCAACGATCACGTTATTGCCAGTGCTTATAATCAAACCATTAGCCAATGTGATCCGACTGCCCATGCAGAAATTCTCGCGCTACGTCAAGCCGCAAAATTAATAAAAAATCATCGCTTATTAGAGGCAACGCTTTACGTTACATTAGAACCATGTCCCATGTGTGTAGGCGCTATGATTCAAGCTAGAATTAAGCGTCTTGTTTTTGCGGCGCCTGACCAGCGACTGGGTGCTTTAGGTAGTCTATTTAATATTTTACAAATGAAAGGAATCAACCATCATTTTTCTGTCACAGAAGGTCCTTTAGCGCAGGAGTCAGCGCAATTATTAAAAGCTTTTTTTTTACAACGTAGGCAGAATAAAGAATAAACGCTACGCATTTTCATGTGCAGCGGACGTTGAGCTTCAGACTTTTGCTCGTTTTCCTATAGGCTACATCTTACTAAGCTTTATGTTAATATAGTACTTGCGATTAAATTTGCGGCTTAGTAAGTTTAATTTTGCTCTTTAAGGAGGGGTGGCTGAGTGGTTGAAAGCACCGGTCTTGAAAACCGGCAAGGGAGTAATCCCTTCCAGGGTTCGAATCCCTGCCCCTCCGCCAAAATGCAATAGACAAGAGGAGTAGTCATGCCATGATTAACGTTGTTATCGTTGATGATCATGCATTAATGCGTTTGGGCATGAAGCGCTTGTTAGAGGACGTTCGTGACATCAAAGTCATTGGTGAAGCGGAAAGTGGTGAGACAGCGATTGATTTAGTGAAGGTGACTAAACCCGACGTTGTTTTAATGGACCTAAAAATGCCAGGAATAAGCGGTTTAGATGCAACACGCCGGCTGATACGTATCAATCCAAAACTTAAAATTATTGTTGTAACGGTTTGTATTGAAGAACCTTACCCAGAGCAATTAGTTCGTGCAGGTGCCTTAGGTTATATTACAAAAGACGTCACAACCGAAGAATTAATTACCGCCATTCGAAAAGTAGTCTCAGGTAAACCTTATATCGCACCCGAAATTGCACAAAGCATGGCTTTGCGCCAAGTATCGAATGCGGCAAAGTCTCCTTTTGCACAACTCTCTGAGAGAGAACTGCAAGTGATGTACATGGTCACGCAGGGCATAAAAGTTCGATCTATTGCGAAACGGCTTTGTTTAAGTCCTAAAACCGTTAATACCTATCGTTACCGTTTGTTTGAAAAGTTAGGGGTCGATAACGACGTCAAACTGACACACTTAGCCAACCGATACAGCATAACGAACGGGGAAGGAGAGGGAGATGAAAGCCCTATAGGCGAGAGCGGGGATAAACCCTTGGGTGATGGAAAACACTAGCTAAAAAACACATGCATCGTCATGGCGAGCGAATGCAACACGAAGGCGTCTGCTATTTCGCATAACTTGCCGTTATAGACTATGCTAATCCTACCTAGTATTGAGAAATACCTAGGCGAGTGATCTTTTAGATAAGGAGGTTAGGTTTTATGCGTGTATTAAGACGGATCGCCTTGTTAGTGTTATTTGTTTTTTCAGTAAGCCCGGCATTTGCGGATGATACCTCATGCTGTGAGTAGCTGCGTAAAGAAGTTCAAGTGCTTAAAGATCAGCAAGATAAACTATTTAAGGATCTAAAGCAGGATGAAGTCACCGAAAAGAAAAGTTTTTCGACACTGGAAGGCTTAATGGATGTACTTGCTAATAAGTTTCCTGACTTGAAAGATTCACTCAAAAAAATTAAAGATGTGTATGATGCCTTAGGAAAATCGGCAAATTGACCGCCGTTTAAGGATGTCACCCCGCGGTCAGAGATTGATCGCGAGGGATCCCGTTAAATAAGTTAAGATTCAGCCACGGTGATAAGAATAGGTATTAACGTTTGACTTCTGTTAGTGGAGCTCATAGTGATCTAAAAAAGCGTCTTCCTTTTTTGAGTACTGGCGCCGGTGTTTATTTGCTGATAAATGATAAGCAAGAAGTGCTCTATGTAGGAAAAGCGCGCAATTTAAAAAAAAGAGTCAGTAGCTATTTTCGTGGGAAGAAAACGAGTCGTCTTATTTCCTTAATGCGTCAAGTGACAGCACTTGAAATAACCACAACTGAAACAGAAAATCAGGCCCTTTTACTCGAAAGCAATCTGATTAAACAACTTAAGCCGCGTTATAATATTTTATTGCGCGATGATAAAAGTTATCCTTATATTATTCTCAGTGCCGATCAAAGTTACCCACGTTTAGGTTTTTATCGTGGCGCTAGAGTAAAAAAATATCGTTATTTTGGTCCTTATCCGAGTACTATGGCGGTTAGAGAAACCTTAAATCTACTGCAAAAGTTATTTAGAATCCGATCCTGTAGAGATAGTTTTTTCCGTAATCGTTCGCGTCCTTGTTTGCAATATCAAATTAAACGTTGTACCGCGCCTTGTGTTGGGCTTATCACGCCGGAAGATTATAAAAAAGATGTGCAGCGTACAGTTTTGTTTTTAGAAGGAAAAAGTCAAACGGTTATTGAAGATCTTGTTGAGCAAATGGAAGTATTTTCCAGTCAATTTGATTACGAATCAGCGGCACGTTTGCGGGATCAAGTTGCGGCATTGCGAGAGATTCAGCAAAAACAAGTCATCAGTACCGGCTATGGTGATTTAGATATTTTTTCTTTAGTACATAGGGCAAGCATTTATGTGCTTTATGTGATGCAAGTTCGTCGCGGCCGCTTATTAGGCGGCAAAGCGTATTTCCCTAGGGTGCCCGCTAATCTTTCTGACGCTGAAGTATTATCGTCTTTTATTGCACAATTTTATTTACAGGCAGAAGGGCAGCATACTATTCCTGCAGAAATTGTAGTGCCAAAAAAAATACAAGATCAAGCCTGGTTAATTGAAACCTTAGTTGAACGCGCACAACATAAAGTCAAAATTTCAGATAAGTTAAGCGGTGAGCGGCGACGTTGGCTTGCCTTAGCGACAGAAAATGCCAAACATGTGTTGGGTAGCCAGGTACACGATAAACAAGTTTTTTATCAGCAACTTGAAAATCTTCAATCCGTTTTATCATTGGATAGTTTGCCACAGCGCTTAGAATGTTTTGATGTTAGTCATACTCAAGGCGAGGCAACGGTTGCATCGTGTGTCGTATTTGACCAGCAAGGTCCTCGAAAAATGGATTATCGTCGATTTAATATCGACGGGATTACGCCAGGCGATGATTATGCAGCACTTAACCAAGCGCTAAGACGACGTTATAAGAGCTTGAAACGGCAGGAAGAAAATTTACCGGATATCTTATTAATCGACGGTGGAAAAGGCCAACTAAACCAAGCGGCGCAGGTACTCGAAGAATTGCAAATTTCCGGTATCTTACTCCTAGGTGTTGCCAAAGGCCCTGGGCGAAAATCCGGCTTAGAAACCTTGTTCTTAGCAAAAGGAGACGCTTTAATTAAGCTGGCACCGGATTCGCCAGCCCTACACGCCATACTGCAAATTCGCGATGAAGCACATCGTTTTGCCATCACCGGCCATCGAGGTCGGCGTGCGAAGAAACGAAGCACGTCCCCTTTAGAAAATATCCCGGGTATGGGAGCGCTGCGTAGGCGAGAATTATTGCGCCAATTTGGGGGGTTACAAGCGCTACAATCAGCCAGTGCCGAAGATATTGCCAAGATACCCGGCATCAGTAAAACCTTAGCCGAACGTATTTATTTTGCTTTAAAAGACTGAGCTAACCCGTTAAACTCCCCTTTTGAATTATTTAAAGCCAAGCAGGGTAATTTTACGCTATGGGCATCCCCAACTTACTTACCTTTTTGCGTATTATATTAATACCCGTTTTTATTTTATTATTTTATCTTCCTTTTCGTGGTAGCCATGTATTAGCGGCAATGATTTTTACCTTTGCGGCAATGACAGATTGGTTGGATGGTTATCTCGCGCGTAGTCTGAATCAAGTGTCCAAACTAGGTACCTTTCTTGATCCGGTAGCCGATAAATTAATTGTAGTCACCGCATTAGTTTTATTAGTGGGTGATCATGCCTTACCGTATTTAGCAATTCCGGCGGTCGTGATTATAGGAAGAGAAATTATGGTTTCTGCATTACGTGAATGGATGGCAGAAATTGGTAAACGTGTCAGTATTAAAGTTTCAACACTAGGAAAAATTAAAACCGCCGTGCAAATGTCAGCAGTGATTTCATTGTTACTTTACAAACCAGGCGGATGGAAACCCTTTGCGACATGCGGTTATATACTACTTTATCTTGCTGCATTCTTTACTTTATGGAGCATGTGTATTTATTTAAAAGCCGCTTGGCGTGATTTATCTGCTTGACAGTATTCAGGATGCAGTTACAATATCAGCCGCCAGGTTCAACGCAATTGCGAAGAATATTGCGGGAATAGCTCAGTTGGTAGAGCGCAACCTTGCCAAGGTTGAGGTCGCGAGTTCGAGCCTCGTTTCCCGCTCCAATGAATGTTTTTTTAACCTAAATGCTAGTAGATTCGGCTAGGTGGCAGAGTGGTCATGCAGCGGCCTGCAAAGCCGTGGACGTCGGTTCGATTCCGGCCCTAGCCTCCAGGTATACTCATAGCAATGGGATTTTCGGCAAGGCGCCGCGAAAATGAAGCAACCGGAGTGTATACGGATACATGAGGATTGCGAATTGAGCGGGAACACAGCCGAAAATTAAAGTGCGAAAAGTATAGGTATCGTTTTTGTCTTAGCCAGTCATTGCCCGGGTGGCGAAATGGTAGACGCAAGGGACTTAAAATCCCTCGGTGGCAACACCGTGCCGGTTCGAGTCCGGCCCCGGGCACCAGCGCGTATATATACTCACAGCTGGTATATTCCAACAAGTCTATTACAGATATTAAAGCCTTAAAGACAGGTTATTAATATTCTCGTAACCGCCTCAAAGGAAAACCAATGACATTTCTTGTAACTGAAAAATGTATTCGTTGTAAATATACGGACTGTGTGGAAGTCTGCCCGGTAGACTGTTTTTACGAAGGGCCTAACATGTTAGTGATTCATCCTGAAGAATGTATTGACTGTGGTCTTTGTGAACCTGAATGCCCGGTTAATGCGATTTTTGCAGAAGATGACTTGCCCGAAAAATATAAAAATTTTTTACCGCTCAATGAGCAACTTTCCAAAAAATGGCCCAATATAACCCGACGTAAAGATGCGCCGGCGGATGCTGATGAATGGAAAGAGAAAGAAAATAAACTTCAGTATCTTGAAGAGTAAATAACGAAATACTACGATGCCTATAAAAAAAGAACTAGCGCGTATCGTTACTGAATTAAAGCATCGTCTCGATGCGGTTGAACAGCAAAAACTGACAAGTGAGTCGCTATGCTCCCGAAGAATTTCGGCCATCGTGCCCCCGAAATTCGTTCGCATGACGCGACTGAAATTAGGCCGCGATACGTCCTGCGTCCGGCACGCACTCACTCCTTCGGAGTTCATGCCCGTGCCTCCCACAAATGACTTTACGGCGTGATGCGTTTCCTGCTTCGCCCGTCAACGCACGCCTATCGCGGGCTCTTCGACTTCGCATTGCTTTCACAATGCTTTCCTGTCTCATCGTAAGCGCATATACGGATATTATCAACCTATTAGACACGCCGCTGTTTCCTCAGCCTTTAGCAGAAAGGATTACATTACTAAAATCAAACTTTTTTTATAGGCTTGCTGGCTTTGGTTTAAATCAAGGCTTGTTAAGGCTTATAGCGAATAAAGAGGATGATCCTGAGGTAATAGTGGAAGTTATTTCAGAATTGTCGCTAACGGAGTGCGAAAAACAAATTCTTGAACAACGTGCTCGGCGATTAGAATTGCTTTGTAGTTTGTATGATCATTTAGTCGCGTTCAATAAAACTTTTTCGTTAGGTGAGGAAGATTATGCTTATAAAAACCACATTGAAGATTTACATGAATTAAATCGCCTTTTTTCTTCAGAAAATGTGACGGTTGCAGACATGAGATGGTTTTTTAACTCGTCTTTATTTTCTTTTTTGTCAGAAGTTGCACCTTATTTTGATCATCACTTCGATTATGATGCAAGCTATATTTATAATGAATTATTAGAAAATGCTAAGGTTGAAACACGAAAAGTGCTTAATCAATATAAAGCAATTCTAATAGAAAAACATAATCAGCTTTGGCAAAATGAAATAAAATTTAAGCTAAAGGAATGGGTTGCTATCTTAAATTCTAAAGGGAACGAATTGAATGAAGTAAGAGTAAGGGTATCGCTTGTTGACTCGGATAACAGTAGGCTTTTTAAAAAGCGATTCCGCCAGCCTGACTCAGATGCTATGCGGAAAATGGCTATCACTAACAGTAATAATAAGAAGTATGGTAGGTTCAAGGTCATACCCGTGCAGGATCCTCATCCTATAGCATGCAATGCGCATAAGGCTGATGTTTTGTATAACCATTCTATGTAAAGCGGGCCAGTTTTCTTGGTTAGAAATAAAGTATTTTTTAAGTATAAAACCATGTCTCTGAAAATTTTGAGCATAGAATCTAGCACTGAAGCCTGTTCAGCGGCTTTACTTCACCAAGGTGTGATACACGAGCGTTATGAATTAGCGCCACGCCAGCATACCCATTTAATTTTACCCATGCTGGAATCCTTGTTAGCTGAAGTAAATTTAAAGCTGCCTGATTTGGATGCGATTGCTTTCTCTCGTGGCCCAGGCAGCTTTACCGGCAACCGTATTAGTGCAAGTATTGTTCAAGCTATCGCTTTTTCGGTGGGTATTCCGGTCGTTCCTATCTCTAGTCTGCAATGCTTGGCGCAAGGGGCTTATCGTGAATACCAAGCTAAACAAGTATTAGCCGCCATGGATGCACGTATGAATGAAATCTATTGGGCAAGCTATCGCTTGGATGATGAAGGCATTATGCTCGAATATGATCAGGAGCAACTTTCTGACCCTAAGCAATTTCCAGGGACTGCTTTATCGCCTTTTATCGGCGTAGGGAGTGGTTGGGATCATTATTCTGCGCTATTAGTGCCACAATTTAATGAAAATCAGTTGCAGCAATGTTATCCGGGGCGCTATCCTAGAGCCTATGATGTTGCGTTGCTGGCCGCACATGCTTATAAAAAAGGTCAGGTGGTCTCTGCAGAACAGGCGCTGCCTGTCTATTTAAGAGAAAAAGTCGCCTCGCCTAAACGCTAAACTATACTCACAGCAATTGGGTTTTTGGCAAGGCGTCGCGATAACACATCCAAAATTCAAGTGTGAAGAGTATATTTAAGAAGAGATTTAGATGGATAAATATTTACTGAGTATTTTAGTCTGCCCTTTGTGCAAAGGCAGTCTAGTTTATGATAAATTGGCACAAGAATTAATCTGTCGATTCGATCGTTTGGCTTATCCTATTCGTGATGAAATTCCTATCATGCTAGAGACAGAAGCCAGAAAAATATCTTTAGAAGAATACGATCGTTTAAGCTAGCGGTATGACTATGACACCTGATTTAAAAACTATCCTTGATCAAGCCGCGCAGACGATTGAAAACACGCATCGTCTGTCGGATTTAGAACAGTTGCGATCCAGTCTGCTCGGTAAAAAAAGTGTACTCAATGATTGTTTGAAAAATTTGGCTCAATTACCGGTTGAAGACAGGCGCGAGCAAGGACAAGCGGTTAACTTGGCTAAACAACAAGTAGAGACCTTGCTGAGGGCGCGCTCTGAATCATTAAAAGAAGCGGATATTGCGGCACGCTTAAAAAGCGAAACAATTGACGTCAGTTTAGCAGGGCGGGGTCAGTCTATTGGTAGCTTGCATCCGGTAACGCGAACGCGCGAACGCATCGAACAATTTTTTACTCAAGTTGGTTTTAGCGTCGCAGAAGGTCCAGAAATTGAAGATGATTACCATAATTTTGAAGCCTTAAATATTCCTGCTAATCATCCTGCACGTGCACTGCATGATACCTTTTATTTCCCTAATGGTTTGTTATTGCGTACACATACGTCACCGGTGCAAATACGTGCGATGAAGAACGCTAAAATTCCGCTTAAAATCATTGCACCCGGTCGTGTTTATCGTTGTGATTCTGATGTGACGCATACGCCGATGTTTCACCAACTCGAAGGCTTACTGATTGACGAATCAGCTAACTTTTCTGAATTAAAAGGTTTATTAAGCGAATTTTTGCGACAGTTTTTTGAGAATAATGATTTAAAAACACGTTTTCGGGCGACGTATTTTCCTTTTACTGAACCTTCGGCTGAAGTCGATATTCAATGTGTCTTATGTTTAGGAAAAGGGTGTCGCGTTTGCAGCCATACCGGTTGGTTAGAAATTTTAGGTTGTGGCATGGTGCACCCTAATGTATTAGAAAAAGCCGGTTTATCGGCTGATAAATATCAGGGTTACGCGTTTGGATTGGGAATCGATAGGTTGGCTATGTTACGTTACCGTATCCCCGATTTACGTTTAATGTTTGAAAATGATTTGCGATTTTTAGAGCAATTTTAATATGAAATTGAGTGAACAGTGGTTACGTGAGTGGGTGAATCCTGCGCTAGATGTTCATGCGCTGGCTGAACAATTAACGTTAGCGGGATTAGAAGTAGAATCCGTTGATCCGGTCGCGGGTCAATTTACTCAGGTGGTCGTAGGGCATATCAAAGCGGTTGAACCGCACCCTGATCCTAAAGTATCCCGTTTACAGGTTTGTCAGGTCGATGTAGGTGATTCTTTATTGTCTATTGTTTGTGGTGCACCCAATGCACGTGCTGGATTAAAAGTAGCCGTGGCGTGTGTGGGTGCAACTTTACCGAATGATATACGCATAAAAGAAGCAAAATTACGCGGTGCACTTTCTCAAGGCATGTTGTGTTCCAACGCCGAATTAGGCCTTGCTAAGGAATCAGAAGGCATTTTAGAGCTTCCTTTGGATGCACCGATTGGAAAAGATTTACGTGATTACCTGCAATTAGATGATTATGCTATTGATGTTCATCTAACCCCGAATCGTAGTGATTGTTTGAGTGTGAAGGGATTAGCACGAGACTTAGCAGCGTTAACAGATAGTTCGCTGATTACGCATGCCATACCGAAGCATGCGCAGGATATTTCCGATCAATTACCCATCACTATTAAATCGACTGACGATTGTCCGCGTTATTGTGTGCGGATTATTCGGGGAATTAATCCGGACGCACAAACACCGATTTGGATGATAGAGCGTTTACGTCGATCGGGTTTTAGAGCGATTCATCCGGTGGTTGATGTCACCAATTATGTATTACTCGAATTAGGACAACCGCTACATGCCTTTGATTTGTCACGTTTAGATTCAGAAATCATTGTTCGCCGTGCAAAAAAAGATGAAAAATTAGTTTTATTGGATGGTAAAGAAGTCTCATTAGATAAAGATACCTTAGTGGTTGCGGATAAAACACAGGCACAAGCGATTGCGGGTGTGATGGGTGGTCTTGATTCATCGGTATCTAAGCAAACAAGCGATATTCTTTTGGAAAGTGCTTTTTTTAATCCCACTGTGTTGGCCGGACGTGCGCGACATTATGGTTTAAGCAGCGAATCCGCTTACCGTTTTGAACGGGGCGTGGATCCTGATTTAGCACCACAAGCCATTGAACGTGCAACACAACTACTCATTGAAATTGTGGGTGGAAAAATAGGTCCTGTGGTTGAAAGTCAATGGGCGCTGGCTAAACAAACAGCTATTACGCTGCGCCAAGCACGGGTGAAAAAATTATTAGGTATCGTTTTAACGGAAGCGGATATTGAAGCTATTTTACAGCGTTTAGGTATGGTTTTTAGCAAACACAGCCGTGAAGAAAACAGTTGGCAAGTAACGCCGCCGCGTTGGCGTTTCGACATAGATAAAGAAGCGGATTTAATTGAAGAATTAGCACGCGTACACGGTTATCATAATATTCCTGAAACATCCCCTTGTGCAGCATTACATTTTATGGGGAATTCTGAAAGTAAATTACCCTTAAACCGAGTGCGCCGATTGTTAGTGGATCGTGATTATCACGAAGCGATCACCTATAGCTTTACATCACCACAACTACAACACAGTATTGATCCACAACAAACGCCTTTTACCTTAGTTAATCCTATTTCCAGCGAACTGTCCGTGATGCGCAGCAGCTTATGGCCTGGTTTATTAAATGCGGCGCGCTATAACCAAAAGCGTCAACAATCGCGCGTGCGCTTATTTGAGACAGGACTTTGTTTTCAAACGGTAAAGGAAGCATTATCACAAAATCCTATGCTAGCAGGGATTGCGGTGGGTGATAGTGCAGCAGAGCAGTGGGGATTAGCAAAAAAAAACTTAGACTTTTTTAGTGTGAAGTCCGACATTGAGGCTTTATTGCGTTTAACGGAACAGCTTTCGAATACACAATTTATTCCAACCTCGCATCCTGCCTTACATCCTGGTCAATCGGCGGAGTTAATACAAGGAGAAGAGGTTCTCGGTTATTTTGGTGCCTTGCACCCTAAATTATTAATGGAATTAGATTTGATAGGTCCGGTTTATTTATTTGAACTATCACTGAGCAAGATGATACAAAGCAAATTACCTTGTTTTGAGGCTTTTTCTAAGTTCCCGCTGGTGCGCAGAGATATTTCTTTCTGGGTAGAAGAAACATTTTCGGCTCAAGCTATTTTAGAACAGGTAAAAAAAGATGCTGGCGATTGGCTGAATGATTCTTATTTATTTGATGTGTATCACGATAAGGAAAAAGAAAAGGCTAAGCGTAGTCTTGCGTTGGCTTTGTTATGGCAACATCCTTCTAGAACTTTAGTCGATACGGAAGTTGATGATTTACTCAAGAAAGTCATTCAAGGTTTAGAACAGCATTTTACTATTCAATTAAGAGAATAGTATACTGTTTGGCTGCGTTCTCGCTAGCCTCGCAATCCTCATGTATGTTGTAGGAACGAAGGGGGCTTCGTTTTCACGGCATCTTGCCGAAAACCCAACTGCTGTGAGTATAAATAATGAATAAAGTCTTAACCAAAGCAGACTTAATTTCTTGCTTAAGGCAACAAGACCCTAATTTAAGTGGTGCTTTAGCCACGCAATTAACGGATGCGTTTTTTGAAGAAATTATTGATGCGCTTGAAAAAGGCGAGGATGTAAAGCTTTCAGGATTAGGCAGCTTCCGTCTTAGAAATAAAAAAGCACGTCCAGGGCGGAATCCAAAGACAGGCGTTAATACCATTATTTCATCACGCAATGTGGTACTCTTTCAAGCAAGTCAGAAATTAAAAGCAACGCTAAAAACTAAATCCTCTTAACTCCCTTGCGCTCACGTTTTTTTGTACATTTAACATCTAGTACTATTAGATAATGTACAGATACTTCCTTTTAAATGATCTTATTGGGTCAAGTAGTCGAATCGTACGATGAGACAGGAAAGCATTGTGAAAGCAATGCGAAGTCGAAGAGCCCGCGATAGGCGTGCGTTGACGGGCGAAGCAGGAAACGCATCACGCCGTAAAGTCATTTGTGGGAGGCACGGGCATGAACTCCGAAGGAGTGAGTGCGTGCCGGACGCAGGACGTATCGCGGCCTAATTTCAGTCGCGTCATGCGAACGAATTTCGGGGACACGATGGCCGAAATTCTTCGGGAGCATAGCGACTCACTTGTATTTTTTAAAAGGACATAAATCGTGCCAAGATTTACCCTAATTGAAGTGGTTAATTTTCCTGAACATGCCATTGATCTCATTGCGCTCCCTATTTATCTACAAAGGGGCGTGTATAGACATCGAGATGATATTGATTGTGCAAGCGAAACAGAAATTAAGGAGCTAGTAGAAAACTTAGAATTGCCAGAACCTACTATCACGCGAATGATTGTTGAATATGAAGATATAGGCGATAACAGAAGGCTAATTAATAGCCTTACTGTAAAAAATTATTTTCTTTTAGGTCAACACTACATTCCTTTTAGAAACCCCCGGAGTAGAATCCTTTTGTTCACTCATACTGATCAGGTGGGTAGAATGTATAGCGGCATGTTACCTGCAGAAATGCTGGTTCCTCTATTGCGTGCTAGAGCGAATAGACTTAGGGAACAGCAGCGAGATGATCAAGATATATTGCGTACGAGATTTAATGGACATGTAGCGCAACGACCTAGAATACCTGAAACACCTCCAATCATTACCATTAATTCAGCGCAGAATACGCATATACCCTCTGTGCGTCAGTCAGTTATTGAAGCAATTAAAAAGTTACAAGCACGTTATCAGGGTACATTGAATGAAACAAATAGCATCGATCAACTGGAAGCAATGCTGATAAAACTCAAGCCTAACGCTTTTTATCTGGCTCCTAGCATTATTAGGGGGGCAAAACAGTCTATAAATAGTTTGACTCGAATAGCGTATGAAATTGAGAGCGGTTCTGGGTTAACGGTGAACTATATTACTGCACTGGTTTGGACGGCAATAAATGATAATGATAAGGGGGTGCTTTTAGTTGAAAAAGAGGAGGCTTTAAAACGGCTTGTCTATAACCTATTTGAAATTCAACGCGGCGGTAATCTAGATGAACAGGGAAACGACAATGGCGAAGTTGAGAGCCCCATTTGTTTTCGCGGCACTATTAATAAGCTGGTAGATACACTCCATATTATTCATTCGGATGTACAGATAATCTATGCTTCAAAAGAGTCAGCGTTATTAAAGTTTCCTGCCCTGCTTAGGGAATATGCCATCAATTTTATTAAAAACAGCACTAAAAAAACGATACTATTTGAGCAAATGAAGCGTAATAAAGAGGGCGATGGCTATCCCATACCGGGATCTGTTTTAACAGGCATTAAAGAGGAAGTTGAAAAAAATTTTAAAGATGAATTTAAAGCCTATCTAAGTAATCAAGATCTGGATGAGATTTTTTCCAGTTATGGCTGCGTTAATCTGACAGAAAATAACTTTAATGCCATTAAAATATTTATAGATAAAGAATGCGCAGAAAAAATTGCCGTATTTCGAATGCATATCAATAAATTAAGCGAGCACTTGAGAGCTTCTGATATGGCAGAGAGAAATAAACACGCCATTGAAAGGCTAAATAATGCGCTTACTGATATGTTAGATGGTCTTATGGAGGTTGTTAATAAAGAAGGCGGTGCTGATGAAGGTTATTATGTGATGTTTAAAAGAAATTTTAGCCAACTATTGAATGAGAATGCGCTATTTGCTTCTTCTTCAACATTGGAAATATTACGCCAGCAAACTTTAATGTTGCTCAATAGGCTGATAGAGATTTTAATTGGAAAAAAAATAGCGTCTATTTCGTCTGGAACAGCACTTTTTAAGCAAAAACAAGCGCTACAGCTTAGCTTAAAAACTGATTTTGAATACGCAATAAATCATTTGTCAATTGCCTGTAGTCGCTAATAAGACTAGCAACGCCAACCCGCAAGCGGAGTTAGTGCGGCCTTGCGGGTTTTCTTTATGGGCATTACAATAGCTGCCTTTTCGGGGCGTAGCGCAGCCTGGTAGCGCACCTGCATGGGGTGTATAAGTTTTAAATTAAAAAATTAATAATAATCAACAACTTGCGATATTTTGGTTACTCTATAATGTATCAAGAACAACTACAATCTGCATATAAAGTATCACTTGTTGTTACAAATTTACTACACCACTTGCCAGCATAAATCATGTTCAGTCGCGCAAAAGTCGCGCGCGGAAATTTGCTTGATAGGGTGTATTATTTACAGAGTTAATGCAAGGTAGTTGAAGTATCAAGTCCCTCTACATCACAACCCGTAATGCGTTTAATCTTCTTAGGGGATAGACCTTCTTCTAGCAAGTCTTTGGCTATACGGAGACATACTTTATCGGAGAAAGCTAAAGCGGCACGATCCATTAATTCTAAAAGCGTTTCTTGCTCTTTTTTAGGGTGACCAATTTCGTCAAGAGCTTTTTTTAGTCTCGCGTCAAATGCAGGGTTAAGGGAATAACGCATAGAAAATTTCCTTGTTATTTTATAGATAGAGCTTTTAAGCTAGCTCCATAACTTCCTTTTCAGATAAGCCAGTTAGCCTTTGGACAGCTTGTGGCAGCATGCCTTCAGCTAGGAGATTCTTGGCTATAACAGTGGCCTTGTGGTGTTCACCTTCTTCTCGGCCTTTTTGTTCAAGTAGTTGAGCTGCGTTCATAACGTCCTTGCTATTTTGTAGGGGTTAATGGCTAACCAAATCCATGATTTCCTTTTTAGGTAAACCGGTTAGCTTTTGGACTGCTTGTGGGGACATGCTTGCTTCAGTTAGTAGTTTTTCAGCGATGGCTAATAGCCCCTGCCGTGCTTCTTCTCGGCCTTGCTGTAGACCCTGTTGTTTTAGTTGTTGTGCTGCATTCATGACATCCTCTCGGTAATCTTCGATAGATTTAAGCTTCTCGATAAGCTTATTAACATTGGGCGTTTCACCCTTCAAAAGCATATAATAAACTAATCCATTAAACAAATCATGCTCAGGTTGGATAGATTCCACTAATTTAGCCAGTTTATCAGCAATAGTATCTAAATCTCTGGTAAAGATGTGTTTTTGCACAATTTCTAAGAGAGCGAGTTTCTTGTGCGTATATATCTCTTCATCCGGCATTAGGTTTATATCTATAGCTATGGGGTCATCAAAAAAATGCTCTTTTGCAAATTCCTTGTCTTCAAAGCAATCGATAAGCTTTAAACTATACGGATACGGGCTTCTCCCGTGATAAAAAAGGATAGGTATAACGGCTGGTGCTTTTTTATGTCCTTGGTCAAGATGCTGTTTTATAATACCCAACTTGTAGCGAAACATACGAATAGGCATTAGTTCTTTAGGTGTGCTTTGGTGTTCGACATTGATGTATACGTAACCTTTGTGACCCGCTACCTTTAAAGAATATAAAATATCTGAATGGTGTTGACTTAAGTCATCGTCGACGAATGAACCTGGCTCAATTTTAAGAGTAGAAAAATCACATTTTTTCTTAATTTTTTCCGGTAGATAAGCTTCAAAAAAACTATTAGCTATTTCAATATCACTAAAAAATTTCCTAAAGATGGCATCGTGAGGAGTTGGCGTACTCATTTTTTATTTTCCTTGTTCTTATTTGAGTAACTAAAGTGTATCTAAGAAGGTAAAAAAAGATAATATTCGATTTATATTTTGAATAACAGATTATTTTTTTATATATTTTTTAATAAAAAATGACTGTTGAACAAATTATATATTGACGCTAGTATAAAAATTCATACAGAAGGTGCGTCCCCCAAGGTGAACTAGACCTTGAGGACAAACACAATCTAACAACCTTAATATTAGTATTACTAAGGAGCCAGTTTATGACCGCACGCGTCATTATTTTAAATCAATTTCCTCGTCTAGAACAGTCTGCTCGTGATTATCAGTTTCAAATTAAAGGTTTGATTCGGCAATTAAAAGAACTTATAGATGCAGCGACTAATCTTTTATTTCCGATACAAGTTAAATATAACTCTAGCGATAATCTATTAAAAAGTGGCAAGATCGATCTAATGGATATTAAGGAATTACATAAACTTTATTCTAAAAAGTTGATTGGATTAGAAGCGAGCGTGACCGCGCTAATCTCTCGTAAAAGAAAGCTAAATCAACGCTATCAAGATTCTTTCAGTCTATTGTTAAAAAAGAGGGGTTAAATATCAGTCCCCTCAACTTAGCATTGAGGGGACTATTTAAATCCGTATTGATTTCCTAACCGCCAAACCCCCGTGAAGGGGGGACAGCTACACAGGTGCTACGAACACCCTATCACTGTCTGGCCATTATCGGAGTGACCCGAAAATGACTATGAAAAGCTTAAATCGTTTTGCTGTTCTAAGCAAACTTAAAAATGTCAATATCCTGTTTTTGGAACTCCTGAAATTGGAATTCCAGTTTCAGGAGTTCCAAATTAAGGAATTACATATAAGTTTTTATCTATTCATAATAATTCTATCTAAAATAAAAATAGGATTAGGATGCGTGATGTATAGATATATTTTATTTTTAGTGTATCGCTGCACTAACTCTCAATTACGTGGGAGTTAATATGGCTCACGGTAAAAATAGAGAATTAGCTTGGTATAAGACCCTCATAGATCAAGAGCAATTTCTTAATTCTCAAGCTAAATTATCTCTTATTAAAAGAGGAGTTGATAAGCCTACAGATTTACAATTACGTCTAGAAACATTATTGCTTTCACATAAAAGCCTAAAAAATACTGTTTTTTTAGGTAACCTTTCAGAAAAAGAGCTTATTTGCCTTACTTTGACGGCATGGGGAGTAGAGGCGAAAGAAATAGCAGCCATGTTGTATATAGAGAAAGACTCTGTGCATAAAATTCATGCCAGAATCTGTAAAAAATTAAATGCAAAAAATGTTCCTAATGCCGTATTTAAAGCAGATGAAGCAGAATTTTTAACTATAGATAATATCGATTATATTGTCGATTTTATCCTAGAGTTCAAAAATAAAAATAAATATTTATCCAAAATAAATAAAGAAACGACAGTCAATAAGATTGACGATCTAAGAAATAATACCCAGCCATCCTACTCTAATAATAATGACTTTATAAGCGATACTACTTTACCCTCCAGGAGTCATCATGAGTAATGATATTAGCAAAGATGATATTTATAAACAGATAATGGAAATGCCAGAGCATAGCCATTATGCTAAAGACCTTAATTTTAGTTATATCGCTGATGGTTGTAATGAATCAACAGCAAAATATGCTGATGTTGATTCTCCTAAAAATTTACATGGAAAAACGGATTTTCAGTTAATTTGGGCTGATACTTCAGCAGAATCATTTATAAAAGGTGATATAAAAACATTAAGAGGAAGGCCTCAAGTTGGAGAAAAGGAGTTAGTACATGTATTTAATGGAATCGATGAATTTTTAATTACAAAAACGAAATTATTTAATAACAAAGGGGAAGTGAGGGGTATTATTGGGAGTAGCGTACGTCTTGTTGGGCTTGGAGTAACTGAAATAAAGGGGAAAATTGATATTGAAAAAAGAAGATTAAATTTAGGAAAGGCTTTTAACTACCAAAATTTAACGATAAGACAAACTGAAGTTTTTAAGGAATTAATGGAAGGGCATTCTACAGAAGAAATAGCTATTAAATTGAATCTTAGACCTGGAACAATAAGATTTATTATCAAAGAATTGCAAAGTATAACGGGATGCAGATCTTTATATTCTCTAATAATTACGGCTGTAAAATATGGCTGGCAGTATTTAATGAAAGATTACATTTTTTTTAAAAAATAAATTTAATAAATACACTAATTAACACTATATATTATAACAAAAAAGAATAATATTACCACCTGGCAGTGTTTTTAATTTTTTATACATTTCATAATTCTTTCTCTAATGAACATTCCTCAAAGGAGATGAAAATGAATAAAAAACAAGAACAAGAAACTATAGAAATACAGGTGACTAAAAAAGCCTTATTGATAGAAGATCATGAAATTATTCAAAAAATAGTAATGAATCGATTAGAAGAATTAGGCTATGACGTAGAGCTTGCTCAAAATGCAACCCGGGCTATAGAGTTATTAGAAAAAAAATCTTATTCGCTCATTGTAACGGATATCGGACTGCCAGATAAGTCCGGAACTGAGGTTATAGAAAAAGCGCGTCTGCACGAACTAAATCAAGGCACTCCACTTATTGTGGTAACTGCACATGCTAACGAGTCTGATAGGGAAGCTTACCTTGAGTTCGGTGCTGATGATGTTTTAGTTAAGCCCAGTGACTTAGAAACTTTGAGAGAAAGTATTCAATCTTGCCAATTAACTCCGTCTTATGAAAGAAAATTACATTATAAAATGAGGGTTTGTATTTCTGACTTTCATGAAAACCTAATAATCCCTGAAACAAAGGATGAATTTCAATTATTTATTGACCGCTTGAAGGTCACTTCAGATCAAGGCTTAAAGATTTTACAAGAATATCGATTATGGATTGATTTTGAAAACTTAAAAGACACTATTAGTAAGGAGGAAGAAAGTAGAAAAATGCTAGCGTAGCCGACATAATATATTATTGGTTTGGTACTCAGCAATGTAACCGAACACATCAAGCTAAATCTTAATATTTAGCTTGATGTACTGTCGCTACCCCCAATGAGTTGTGTAGAATTTATTAACATCAATTTAATAAATAATAAACAGAATTATTTTATATTGCATTTAAATTAATGAAATGCGTATCATATATTCTTTACACAAAAGGGGGTTTTTTTGAAACATAAAGTTGCAGTTGTGGGTGCTGGCATCATTGGAATGACCAATGCAGTTTGTCTTTTACAAGAGGGCTTCTCGGTTACCATTTTTACTAAAGATAAACCACTTGAAACAAATTCAGATGCGGCTGTAGCAACCTGGTATACGCCTGGTGATTCTAAGCCGATTTTACATAAATATTGTTTAGAAAGTTTAACTAAATTTAATGAATTAATAGAGTCGGAAACTTATTCCGGTGTGAAAAAAATTCCAATCATCCTGTACTTTAAAGGAGAAGAAGACTTTATAAACAGTGTTTGGGCAAAAGAACCCCTGAGAACATTAATTAATCTTACTGAGCCGCCGGCTGATCAGGCAAAAATACCAGGATTCCCCTTTTCAGTGATGGTGCATAATCCTCTTATAGACCCTACTATTTATCGGCCTTATATGCTGAAAAAATTTGAAGCATTGGGTGGGACGCTTAAAATAGAAAAAGTTGATTCTTTAACCGAGCTGACCGATCTGTATGACATTGTTGTGAACAGCGCAGGATGGGAAGCTAAATATCTAACTCATGATCCTTTGATATACCCAGCTCGAGGGCAAACAGAAACAATGAAAGTTCCTCAAGGTTTAGGAAATGGTTATTCTCTAAACGTTGAAGCGGTGGATGCTTATGTTGTTTTTCGTCCTTTAAGTGAGGATTGTGTTATTGGGACGACCTATCAAGTAGGTGATTGTGACAGAGCGGTAAGAGAAAGTGATAAAAAAGCAATTTTTCAAAAAGTTTCTGCTTTTTTTCCTTATGTTAAAGATAAGAATATGGAGGCAACCTCAAAAGCGGGTATTCGTTGTGGAAGACCTGAGGTGCGGATAGAGGGAGAGGAAGTAAATAATGCTCAGGGTAAACAATCGCTCATTGTGCATTGCTATGGGCATGGAGGCACTGGGTATAGTGCTTCTTGGGGTAGCGCAGATGAAGTGTTGAAGCATTGCATGTCGTTTTCTCCCACGATGAAGCCAGCTTTTCGGTAAATTAATTTTCTTCTGAGTTATTATCTTTTTTACGATACTGAATATTAAGGCTAAAAGGATTAAAGTCTGTTTTTGTATCGTAAATATCTAAGTTTTCAATAATTTTAGTATGTTTTGCTAGTCGTATTGCAAAGGGTAAAAGTAATAACTCAATAGAAACCATAAAAGCCCAAGAACTAAGTATATGATGGATGAAGTCATTGAGGTTAGGTATCAAGCCATAAAAAGCAATGGGCGCATACACTAATTCGTTGAAGACGTAAGCTGTCAACGTAGCGCTAATAAATCGAAGTCCCATATATTTACCGTCAAGCAAAATTTTTAGCTTGGCGACTAAATAGGAATTAACCATTTCTGTTATACAATAGCTTAGTATGGCCGCTACGATAATACGATTATTAACATATAAGAAAGAGGTTAATGCTTCTTTCTCTGTGGAATAGGGGGAGAGGAAAGCAACAACAAATTCACCATAGAATAAAAAAATTAAATAAAATAATATAGCAGACCAAACAGCAATTCTTGCATTTTTATATCCATACACTTCAGTAATGATATCAGAAAACAAATAAGTTAATGGAAATACGATGGAGCCTGCACCTGTTGATACCCCTAGTATTTTTATTTGGCGAGGATCAAACCAATTAGAAGCGAAAAATACCATGATATAGCATAGAATTAAAAACCATAGGTACTTAGGTTGGATTATTAATTTTTTATTGTGATTGCTTAATCTTTTATTGTGATTGCTTAATCTTCCTAACATCATGGCTAGTGATCCTCCATTTAATTCTTCCTTTTTTAAGGGAAGCTATTTACTGGCTATTATTGCCAAATTTATTATCATCATAGGTATAATTTACTTCAAGTGAAAATAGGTTAAATTGCGTATTGGTATCGTAAATATCCATTTTTTCAAGTTGTTTGATTTTTTCAGTAAGATAAACAGCGACTGATAATCCAATAATTAAGGTTATTCCAGCAAAAAGGATTATTGGCGGCAATTCAGTAGAGATTAGTGGGCTATAAATTTTTATTAGACTGAAAACAATTCCACTGATAATAAGCGATACACTAGAAGTTAAGAGGAACCTTAATTTTATGTGGTATCCATTCATACCGAGTTTTAATTTTGCTATAAAAAATAGATTGAAAGACTCGGCTATAAAATAACTTATAACTGAGGTAAAAACACTTTTTAAATAGGTAATAATGACTATATCGAACAATGGGTTATTTTTAGAGTAACTTGGATATGGCATGTAAATAACACATAGTCCATAGAGAATAAAAAATACGTTGAATAGAAGTGCACACCAAGCAGCGCGCCGCGCATGTTTATAGCCGTAAATTTCCGTAATGAGATTAGATAGCAGAAAAATGATGGGAAAAATTAACAAACCAGCATTAAGTGTTAATCCCCCTAAAGAGATAGTACAAATTATGAACCAATTACTTAAAAGGCTGGCCATTGAGTAAGTAAGTGTTATAAACCATAACAATCTAGGGCTAAATTCGATAATATCTTCGTTGCTTTTATTGTTATTTTTCTTAGGATTTATCAATGGGAGGCTCCTCAAATGAGATAGTTAAGCCCTTAGCGAGTGCTTTACCGGCTGCTAATCCAAGTTTTTCACGTTCATCCTTATGTAATTGTTTAAAATGGCTGTTGTTGAATTTATCCCAGGGTTCTTGGAATGAATGCCTTTTAAATGGGATTGTATTCGTAATAATGAGTTTATTTTTTTTTATTTTTACACTATTAGGTCTAATTTCGTCCTTATTTATCCCAAGATAATTACATAGTAACTTGTCTAATCTTTTTAATAATATTTTAAATACCATAACTCTCCGTGGTTAGGTTTAAAAGTCACTAAGTTTTGGCATTTATTTGAATGATAACACCTATAATAGTGTGTAGTTTAGCGGACAGAATGACAGGTTTGGTCGTATTATCGATAGATTTAAGCCATTTTTTATTATGTTCGATGCATAATTTTCGTATTAATATTTTTTGATGGTTTTCCATTTTGACAGCCACTAAATTTTCATTTTCTGGTTTTTGTTCTATATCAACAATAAAAAGAGAATCTTTTTTGAAAAAATATTTTATTTCTTCGTCTGATAATAAAACAATCGCCTTTTTAGGGCTAGTTGTTAGTTTAATAGGAATCATTCCTATTTTTTCCGAATTAATAGCACTAAAGGAATAAAGAGGTAATTTTACTTCATCACAGAAAGAAGTTAGTTTTTGTTTCTTGAGGCTTATTTCTGAGGTTTCCTCTAGACCCATTAACAGGTCATTAATGGTGATGTCGAATCCGTCAGTTTTAAAAAACTCTACAATCTTAGATAAGGTATCGATCCTGGGGTTTTTGACCCGTTTACTGGGATGATGATGTATCAATTTAAGTAATACGGAATGAGGCATGTTGAGCATTTTTGCGAGTTGATAGAGCGTGAAATTGATGCCATCACGCGTTGATTTCATTTGCATTAACGCTTTTATCGTCACATGTATCTTATTAGCTCTAATATCCACTTTCTATACTTTAACTTCTTTTTTATATAAAAAACTTCTCTTTATCTTGACTATGTTCTTTAAGGAACATAATATAACTACAAAAATATAACACTTATTTAACTATAGAGTTTACTTAAAATTTAAAAAATTTTACATCAGTTAGATCTGCTTTCACAGAAAATTTATAATAAAAAATTGAAATGGAATTACAAAAAAAAGAAACAGTACGGCAACCAATTATCTATGCCTTATTAATCAAAGATGAAGTGGCTGGCCGAAAAATATTGCATGTTCAATTATCCCAACTAGGTTATCAAGTTGAAATAGCAAAAGCTTTCCCATTCTGTACCACGAGAAGGCGCTAGTATGATAAGAAAATGGCAAGCAGATATAGAGATAAACGAAGCTCAGGTGAGAAAATGCTTAGAGGTACAATTTCCTGCTCTTCTTTTGAGAAAAGTGTGTTTTCTAGGTGAAGGTTGGGACAACCGTGTTTTTTTAGTTAATCAATCCATTATTTTTCGTTTTCCTAGGCGGCGTGTTGCTGGTGAGCTGATTAACAGGGAAAACCATATCTTAAAACAGCTTGCCCATTTCTTTTCATTGCAAATCCCTACACCACTTTTTGAAGGTAAGCCAACACAGGATTACCCTTATTCGTTTCAGGGATACCCGTGTATTAAAGGGGCATCAGTGGGTGAAGCCACACTCACAGAAAAAGCGTTGCTTAACAGTTTAAAGCCACTTGCACTGTTTTTAAAGCAACTGCATTTTTTTGATGAAAACCAAGCCTTAATGATGGGGGCTAAGTCACAGCTATTTGACAAAACAGAGAAAGGTAGAATAATTGCCCTTTTACGGGATAGGGCAGAGCAACTTATTTTACTTGGATATCCCATCGATAAAAAGCAAATCCAAGCAGAAATAGATGGTATTCGATCAATACGCTTATCTGACGTTAGGTGTTTAGTGCATGGGGACTTATATTTTAAGCACTTAATTTTTCATCAAGAACGATTAAAAGGTATTATTGATTGGGGCGATGTGGGTATCAATCATCCCGTTGTTGATTTAGCTATTATTTGGGGACTTTATCCTAAGAAATATCATGCTCATTTTTTTGATATTTATAGGCCGGTCGACTCGAATATTTGGCAATACGCACGTTTTTTGGCTATTTATATGGCAATAACATTGATTCTTTATGGCCTTGATATTAATGAGAAACAATTAGTTTCAGAGGCTAGCGCAAGTATTCAAAGGATAAATTATAAATTAATAAAAAATTAAAAGGAGTATCTATGTCAGAGAAAAAGACTGTTGATCCGATAGCCACTAACATTATTGCAAATTCACCTGGATTTATTTATTGGAAAAATAAAAAAGGTCAATACATGGGTTGTAACAATGAGCTTGCTAGAATTTCGGGGTTAAATGATAGAAGCGAAATAGTGGGAAAGACAGATGATGATTTTGAGTGGGGAAAGGGGCAAGCTGAGCAATTTAGAGCCGCCGACCTTGAGGTAATGCATGATAAATGTGTGAAGGTTTATGAAGATAGGATGCCAATAAAAAAACCAGATGGGCATTATCTCTACATTAGAACTGAAAAAAGACCTTTGTATGAGGATGGAAAAATTATAGGGGTAGTTGCTAATGCTTTTGATATTACCGATCAAAAAGTTCTTGAGGAAAAGCTAAAGGAGCAAAAAGAGATTTCTGAACAGGCAAATCTAGCAAAAACTGAGTTTATTAGAAATATAGAACATGATATTAGAACCCCTTTTAATGGCATTTGGGGTGTAATTCATTTGTTATGGGAGCAGGAAACTGATCCTTTTAAAAAAGAATTATTAGGTGATGTTACTCAGTGTGCAAAAGAATTTTTAGATTATTTCAATGAGATGTTTGATTTTTCCAAGATTTCATCGGGTTTATTCCCTGTAATGGAAAAGAAGTTTAATTTACAGAAACTTTTAGATAGTGTCTTAAAAATGGAAATGCCAGCGGCTAAAAATAAAAATTTGCCTTTGTCTTCTTACCTGTCCAAAGATTTACCACAGATTGTTATGGGCGACCACTATCGCTTGTGTAGATTGCTTATTAATCTTGTCAGTAATGCTATTAAGTTCACTAAAGAAGGTCAGGTATCTATTCATGTAAAATTGCTCAACAAAACAGATGATTCCTACCTTATTCGTTTTACGATCAAAGATACTGGAGAGGGAATACCACTCGAACAGCAAAATCATATTTTTGAAAAATTTTCTCGCTTATCACCTTCTAATAAAGGTCTGTATAAAGGTTCAGGACTAGGGTTAGGGATAGTGAAACAGTTTATAGAAGAAATGAAAGGAGAAATTGATTTGAAAAGCAAGTTGGGTGAAGGTACAGAGTTTATTTGTACTATACCTTTTAAAATTCCATTGACTAACGATTTTGCATGAAGCATTAGGATGTAATAAGAATTATGAGTATTAAGTTATTAGTAGTTGAAGATGATTTAATGGCTAGAATAGTGGCTAAGTCTATCTTAACTCAATTAGGTTATGAGTTTGATATAGCTGAAAATGGCGAAGAAGCTATGGAGTTATTTAAAAAAAATAAATATGATTTTGTCTTCATGGATATAGGTCTACCGGGTATGAGTGGTATTGATGCAACAAGAAAACTACGCGAGCTTGAAAAAACTGGAAATTCAGTCCCTATCGTTGCACTGACAGCACATGCTGAAGAGTCTTATAAAACCTTGGGCTTAGAGGCAGGTATGCAAGAATTTGTATTAAAACCTTTAACTAAGGAAGTCGCGCAGGCTATCATTAATAAATATGTGAAAAAACAATGAGTTAAGTTAATCTTCCATTTTTGTCGATTAATATATTACTATAGGAGAAAATTATAATTATAAAAGGGTAGCCATGGTTTATAAAAATTGGATGCAAGCTAAGATTGTGCAATCCAATTATTTCCAAGATATCGCATTTGATGAAATTAATCATTTGCTATTCGTAAAAAGAAAGGGGAAGGAAGTTACATTAACCTGTGGAACCTCTCTCATTGAGTTTGTATCTTGTTCTTATTTGGGTTTAGATCAAGATAAAAGGCTTATTAAACACAGTAATGATCATTTAGATGAATTGGGTATTGCCTTTTCTTGTGCGCGCACCCGTATGCAGCCTGCCATTTGTTCTGAACTCGAATTTCTTCTTAAAAAGATTTATTGCGGTGCCCATCCTATTGTGTTTCCTACGATTCACATGGCGCATTTAGGATTTTTTCCTGTCTTGGGATCAGGTCAAATGCCCAGCTTTCCCGTGGTAGGGAAGGGTTTTGTTTTTTTAATTGACAAAACTGCTCATTCCTCTATCCAAATTAATCGCGGCTTGCTGGAGCAGTTTGGTAAAGTCATTATAGTCGATTGCAAAGATCAGCAGCATTTGGAAGATACATGCAAAAAAATTCAACAAGGCGCTTATACGGCCGTTATTATTGCTGATGGTATCGGTTCTATGGGTGGGATAGTACCTATTAAGTTTCTACTTGAGTTAGCGGAACGATATAAGGGATATGTTTATCTCGATGACGCACACGGCAGCTCTATTCATGGTAACCACGGAGCGGGATATGCGCTAAAATGTTTAGATTATCAACTTCATCCCCGTTTGATTCTTGTTAATTCATTAGCAAAAGGTTTCGGCGTATTGGGTGGTGTATTATTATTTGAAAACAAAGAAGATGCTGATTTTATAAAGCGCTTTGCACCTACTTATGCCTTTTCGGGACCTTTATCCCTCTCAGTGGTTAATGCGGCGGTGGCTTCAGCAAAAATTCATTTATCGGAAGAAATACACCGTTTACAGGATGAACTATGGGATAATGTGAATTATTTTGATTCGTTACTCGATAAAAACTGTATTAATGCAAATATATTAGCTCCTTTTCGCGGGATTCTAGTAGGGGATGAGTTGAAAGCCATTGAATGTACAAAAAAACTTAAACAAAGAGGGTTCGCTGTCACGGCTGCAATGTATCCTACAGTAGCTAAGGATCAGAGCTTATTACGGATTGCAATTTCAGCCGCGCATAGTAAACAGGATATTTCTTTGCTTTGCCAAAATATTAAGGAGATTCTTTAATTTTTCAGTATGTGGCATAAAAACTCCTTAAAAATTAAATCGTTATGGAAAAACACAATCTTTTACAACCTCTGCATCTTCCAAAAGAATTGGTCAGAAATATTCTTAATATCTATAGACTAGTGGGGAAAGAATGGTTAGATAATTTACCTGACTTATTGTCTTATTATGCTAAAAAATGGCAATTGACGGTTAAAGATTGTTTCAATAATGCGAACTTTAATGTTGTGGCCGAAGTGATTTTGGACAATGGTCGTTCTGCCATTTTAAAATGTGGTGTTCCTAGCAAAGAATTTATGAATGAAGTAGCTGCACTTCAGCATTTTAATGGCGTAGGGTCTGTAAAATTATTGGATGCAGAAGCGGGTGCAGGTATTATGTTATTGGAAAGGCTTATACCAGGCACTTTGTTAGAAGAGATTCCTGATGAAACACAACGTGTAATAAGCAGTGTAGAACTCATAAAAAAATTGCATAGACCCTGCCAAGAGACTGCTGTATTTCCTAGTCTAGCCGATTGGTTTCGAGGGTTTCAGCGTCTTTTTCAATATTTCCAGGGTGGAACAGGGTTTTTTCCTAAGCAGTTAGTTGAACGTGCAGACGCTATTGGCCAAGAGTTATTAATGTCGATGGGTTCTACTGTATTGCTACATGGGGATTTGCATTACGGTAATATTTTATTATCAGATGAGTATGGTTGGCTAGCGATTGATCCCAAAGGCGTGATAGGTGAACGTGAATATGAAATTCCTTTCCCTCGCTTGAAGGGTGAAATTAATGAAAGCCTTATTAAGCGCCGATTAGACCAATTCATAGAGATATCTGGATTTGATAAATCACGTGTGTTGGGCTGGGCTTTTTGCAAAGCAGTATTAGCGGCCTGGTGGTCATTTGAAGATCACGGTGAGGTTTGGCAACCTTTTCTAACGTGTGCCGAAATAATATCAAAGCTTTGAAAAATAAGCTTGCCCTTTAATCTCAATATTCTTCTTTGAAATAGAAATAAAGATTTGGCTGGGACTCTCTAAATTAGCACCTTGCTCTATGGTAAAAGAACCTTCTGATTGCTTACGATTAATACATAATAATTGGCCTAATGTCGCTGCTGCCGTACCCGTAGCAATATCCTCTTGATGACTGAATAAAGGATTAAAATTACGCCCTACATAATCAGCGTTGGGGTTCTCTGTATCATCAGAATAGGCATAAACGCCATTAATCGCGTTTGTTTTGCACCACTGAGAAATTAAATCTAATTCAGGTTTCATACCGAATAAAGCTGCTCTATTAATAATCGGGACAAATAGCTTAGGGCTTCCTATAGATGCGACAGTACAAGGCAAATTTTTAGCGACTGAATCTGTATCGATATTTAACATCGCACTAATAGCAGAAAAATCTATAGGGGTACTTAATACTTTTCCTTTATTTTCCAGCGACATGGACACCAAGTCGTTATCGAATTTCACATCAATTTTAATATTATTTTTGTAGGTATAAATATTAGGGCGCTGATTAACATTGGATTTAAATAGGTAAAAAACTGCTCCCAGCGTACCGTGACAGCATAGCGGAAGTTCTTCTTTGGTTGCAAAGAATCGTAAAAGATATCGATCTTTATCTGGTATGATATAGACAGTCTCTGGCAGATTTAGTTCCGTTGCCGTTTTTTGCATAGCTTCTTCACTAAGTGTAATCACGCAGTCCACTATTGCACAGGGATTCCCACCACGATTACCTACTGAGAATACATTAATGATTTTAGGATTAATGGGAATACTTAGAACTCCTTTAAATAGGGCAGAAAGATAGAGCACTACATCGTATAATAATTTAAATTTCCTATCAATAAAGCTAATAATTTATTGGTAGGAGAGCAGTTTTCCCTATGGCCTATTATCAAAATAAATCTCGGCTATTTCTACAAACCTTCCTGGATGAGTGCTGCGTTTTAGCTGGATAACGATAGGGATAATGGATTGAATATAACCCCGTAAGTTTTCCTCAGCCGATGTTGAACGCGCTTGTTGCATCATAAAAACGAGCTGATCAAAACAACCTTGCGGGGTATCGGCATGTACCGTGCTGATACTGCCTGGATGGCCACTATTAGCGGCTCTCAGAAACGACCACGCCTCTGTGCCACGTAACTCAGACAATAGAATTCGATCGGGTCTTAGGCGTAAACAGGCTTTAAATAATTTCTCTGCTGTGATGGTTTGATCGTCTTCATTAAACAATAAATGCACGGTATTGGGCTGATTAACCTTGACCTCGCGCGTATCTTCTAGCGTAATCAACCGTTCTGTCTCTGGAATCAATTTTAAACACGCATTCAGAAATGTGGTTTTACCTGTGCCGGTTCCGCCACTAATGATCATATTTTTTTTGGTTTTTATGGCTACTTTTAAAAAACCAAAAATGTCTTTATTGGCGTGCAATGTTTTTAGTAAGTCTGTTGTTCGTGCATACGTACTCTCATTGGCAGCGGTATATTGGTCAAAAACCCCACTGGCTTGATAGTCTTGTAAACTCATATCACGCCGTGAATGACAGCGAATTGAAAAAATAATTTTGTTTTTTTCACAAGCAGGCGACATCACACATTGTACTCGTTCGCCGGTGGGTAAATAACCGGAGATTAAAGGATAAGGGAATTGTTTATGATTAAATTCCGCAATCAGATTTGCTAAAGTTTCAAGAAAACCAGGTTCGAGAGCTTCTATGGTGTATCGGTTAAATTTCCCCTTTTCTTCAACAAATACTGCACCTGGCTGATTAATACACACTTCGGTAACGCCGTTGGTTTGCAAACAGGGTTGTAACGGTGCTAAGTATTTTTCTAAGGCTTTAGTAGACATTGGTTTTTTATTGGTTAAAAAATATTCATTTTAGAATGCGCGGTTTTATTAACCGCACTAAAATCTAGATCATGCGCCACAAATACTTGGATCGGGCTGCCTTGATTAACCCATAGGGTTGGTGGAATCATACCGGCCTGTAGCGTTTGCTGAGCTGTTTGGTTGAAACTATTGGCTATCGCCATGCGGTAAGCCTGTGAAGCGTTATACGACGCGTTACTATCCACACCGACATTCGATGTGCCGACCCCTAAGATCGAAAGCAATGCCGTTGTACCAAACTGTTGCCAGAAATGATGATTAATTGTATCGGCTGACATCCCAGCCATTCCAAGTGAATCCACACCAGGCGAAGCCAGATTTAAGCTAATACCGTCCGGTGTCATTAAACGCGTCCATACCACAAAAACTCGTGATTGGCCTTGCAGCATGCCGCTTTTATATTGACCAATTAAACGACTACCTGGTGGTATTAATATTTGCGATCCATCCTCGGCATAAACCGGCTGATCAATCGTTGCTCTTAAATTACCTGGTAAATCAGAATTGATCGCGGTTTCTAAAATGGCATGGATCATATGTCCTTCAGCAATTAACTGATTTAAAGAACCCATTTTTGTTGCTTTAACACGTTGATTGGAAGCGGTACTGGCTTGTTGTAAAAACTGACGGTTAGCATCCATTTCTCCCGCATTCACTGTTTTATCGGATTTGACGGTATGACTATGATCATTACTTGCTTGATTTTGATTAAATGTCATCATCGGTGCGGCTAAGCGCTGTTGTAATTCTTTTTGTTTTTCTTCCAATAAAGCGAGTTGTTGTTCTGATAATGGCTTTGTTTCGGTTGAATAGGATTTTTCTTTTGGTTTTTCTGGTTGGGTACTTGGTGTGGTGTAGCTTTCTTCTACTGAAAATTCGCTTTTAGGCGTTGTTTTTTTAGCATTAAAATAAAAATGCGTCACTAATAGCAGTAACAGTCCACCGAGAATAACCAGCAGTACCCGTTTTTTACCGGCTGGTTCTGTAATCTCGGGTAATCCTTCAGAGGAGGGTGTTTGTGAGGTTGGTTTTACCATCGTGTTATTCCTATTGCCCATCACCTAGAAGGGCATCGTTATAAACACTGGTTACATAACGTCCACTGCGTAAGGTAAATTGCTCGGCAGTGGTATTAACAATGACGTAGTTTCCTTTCACGTGGTAATTAACAAGCGTCTCTTTACGTTTTTTATCCACCACAAAAATAGCCGGCAAACTACTTTTGAAACGAAAGTAAGTAAATTGACCGTTACAATCAAAGGTTTCAATCGGTGCTAGACGTTCATCACCTGTAAAACTATATTCCCAGTTGATTTTGGTAGGATCGCACATGCCCACCGCATTACTTTGCCCCTTATTGTCATAACCTGCCACCGGATAGTTAAATTTTAATTGATAGGTGGGTAAAATCTTTGCATCGTTGGCATCTAATTGAAAGTTATAGCTATTGGCATTGGTTAGTACGGTCATATTGGTTTTAGAGGCCGCTGTCGGTTTGATAAACAAATTATTTTTAACCGATACCACTTGCCAGGCTAAACTATCGCCAATAGATATATTTTGTACTTCCTCCTCCGGTGCAAAAACGATTTGTGTTTGGTAACCATACGCGCCATGAATCATCACTACATTATTGGGATCATAATTGACTGTTTTTACATGCCTGTCCGCCGCAACGGATCGAGGCAATAAAGCGGCCTGTACAAAATTCATGTGTCCCATCATGCATGAGATAAAAACAAACAGACTTATTTTTTTATTCATATTATTTTCCTTCTTCATGGCTTAAATTAATGGGTGTCACTTGATAATACTGAACGGTAAATCCCAGTGGATTTCTATCTAATTGAGTTTGCGTGGCTGTAATCGATTGATATTGCCATTTCACAATCGCTTCCTCATGGGCGATTTGTTGCGTATTAGCGGATTTATCACGTAATTGCTTTTCAAAACGAATCGCCGCGGTATTGTCATTCAAACGAGAAACTGACACTACGCGCACTCGAATCGCTTTATCTTTACCGTATTTTTTATAAGGGGATGTGCTGACTTGGCTATCCACTTCCATCTCATATTGTTTACGAATGTTGGGATTCGATTGTGCCCAGGCTAATTGATAGGGCACTTCTAAATTATCACTGTCATAGCTTTCACGATTCATCACATAATGAATCAGGAAATAACGTGTCATTTGCCAATTGGCGCTTAAGTGAGTGGGTTCTAACTCACCCAGTTTAGTGACTTCACCCGTCGCGTTATTAAAGGTATAGAGATAAGGGATTTTTTGTTTGAGTGGCACTAAACAAGCCAGCGTGATGAGTGCCAGTAATAAGGCAAATAATAAGCCCGCGTTAGCTATCAGTGAATAGCGTAACCAAATGCGCTTACTCTGATAGACATCGTAACGCCAATCCGCTGCTGTTTGGTAATAGGCTTCTTTTATATCGCTGTTAACTTTTTTTGTCTGACTCATCGTTCTTTACCATTTTTGTTATTTTAGAAAAATGATTAATTATTTTTTCCTTGTTGTACCGCCTCATTAATCGTAGATTGTTTTTGAGCGGCTGCGCGGTTTGAGAATGCACGGCGAGCATAGTTAAAACCGTGGCTGGCTAAGTGCGCCGCCGTATTGATACCACTGCTTGTTAAAGCCGATTTCACCATACCACCGACTTGACTTAAGGCGGCTAAGGTAAGGCCGGAACTTAAACTACCGGCTATGGTTAGACTTTGTTTCAATAGAAACGCCGTGATTAACGATAATCCACCAAAAAGTCCTACCGTAAAAAAATTAGGTTTACCAACGGAGGCTTCATAGGATAAATCCGGTAATACCAGATTGATAATCGACAACATCAAGACCAGAATGCTAGTGGTTACAATGGGCACCAGTGAAAAATTAAATAACTTTCTTAACCAACTCACAAACCAACCGCGTGTGGATTCAAACAGTATAAAGGTTAAAAAAAGTGGCCCTAACGCCAAGGCAATGGCCATCGCTAATTTGGTGTAAATTAACAAGCCTAATGCCGAAATACAGCATAAAAAAGTAAATACCCAGACAAAAATACCACAGAAAAAAATGTAGAATCCTTTACTAAACATAATTTTTGCTGCTTCCATTCCCGTACTAAAGACTTGGTTCAATCCTTGTGCAATCGTTTCATCAGGCATTTGATAAGGTTTCTGACTAATGATTTGTGCAATATAGTTTGGCTCATTGGTAAAAATATTGTAGATCAGTAAATGGTACAGTGACCAATTGGTACATAAACTACAAACGACTAATAAAACCATTAAATGCCGACTAATCGTCATGAGATCCGCGCTCAAGGTGTGCGTGGCAAAACGATAACCAAGCAACATGATATAGAGCGTACTTAATGCGACCAGTGTGTTGCTATAGTGTTGCACCCATTGCTCATAAGTCGTTTGTACAAAGTAACCAATCACATCATCAACCGCTGCGAGTGTATCGGTAATAAAACTTTGTACCGAAAGCATTACCATTCTAAGTCAGTTTCTCCTTGCGATGCGTTTACTTTTTTCCAAAAGGCAGGGTCTCTGAAATCTTGTAACGTTGTGGTGGATGGAATAGAACCTGCGCGCATTGATTCGTGATAAAATTTTTGAGTCCATGTTTCACATAGCTTTTTCAAAGCATCATCCTGCTTAACGCCACTGTAATAATCGGCACATTTATCAATAGGAAAATTGGGGCCCCTTACGAAAAAATTTTGCTTCATCCAAGATATCTTTTTTTCGTTCATCAGTGGATTTTTATGACATCCGACTAAAAACAAACTGGCCAAAATAATGAGGGCTGCAATAAATGCAGGATAGTTTTCATTGATCATAGGGTTACTCCTTAGCCTATATTAATTTTTGTTCTCAGAACCATAGCATCATCTGGCGCATGCAAGGTCGCTGTTGAACAACTAATGATACAGATTCCTAAACATATTATTAATGTCAAATAGGGTGTAAATTTTTGCATAGTCATATTCCTTGGTATTTACCTAATGGACGCCACAAAACGCGCATTTTGCAGGTCAAGATTGACCTCGGCTTGTGCATTAATGGCATGTTGTTGATTCATCAACGCTAATTGACGCAACACTTCAATCTGAATTAAATTATTTTCGACGGTGAGACGGTTTTCTAGATCAACCGCTTCTTTTAAGGTACGGGTTGTGCCAATCTGTGAACGCAATTCATTTGCGTAGTTAATTTGTTCTTGAATTTTATCATAGCTGAGTTGACTCGCGGCTCTTGTTACTAGAGCAGTTTTTGCTCGTAAGCTATAGAATTGTTGATCAGATCGATTCGGATTTACTCGATTGTACAGTGCCATTGCAGATGGAAATTCTCTCGCTAATAAACGCAGTACGAGTCCTAATTGTCCATCATTACCACCTTGCGTCACCAGGTTTAAAAGTGAACCCCAACGATCAGCTTGTAATCCCCAGGACTGAAAATCATTAAAGCGCCAATTTCCCCATTCAGAGCGGCCAGATACCGCTTGCTGTATTTGGCGATTTAATCGTGAAATCGTCGATTGAATATCCGTCATCTGCATTTGGTAACCTTCTATCTGCGCCGCAATATGCAATAAACCGCTAATAAAGGGATCGGCGTAACTGGTTAATGGGAAAAATATCAGCCAACTTAATAGTATGATTTTAGCCCGCATGTGATTTTCTCCGTTGATGGAAAAGCGGTAACCAAATGGCCGGATCATTGCCGACTTCAGTACGAATGGTATCGAGTAGGGCGATGGTTTCGGTGCGTCCTGAAATGACAGCAATCTCGTCTTCCAAGCCTTGTAAATTCGCTCTTAAGACGACCGATGTTTTACCTCGTCCATAATTCAATAAAAAATAATGGCTTTCATTCGGTAAGGTTTTAATCAGTTCAAATTCGCGTTCGCTTAAACCAAAATGCTCAATATAGGTTTTTCGATCCGCCATCGGATTGGGGAAAAAGATCTTACATGCAGCGGCTTCATTAATCGCCGTATGATTCGTTGATAACGTGGTGTCGTAGGCGGCTTGTGTCGCTAAACCAAAACAATTATTTTTCTTACGTGGCGTACGTGATAAATCATTAATAATATTTTTAAAATAATCATCTTGTAAGGCTAGCCAGGCTTCATCAAGAAAGATAAGGCCGCGTTGACCTTCCAGTTGTTGACTAAATCGATGTAATAAATACATCAAGGTCGGTGTTTTACAGGATTCGTCTTTTAGAATATGGCTTAAATCAAGACCGATGACATCCGCTTCATAGTGCTGTTGTTCAAAACAATCCTGTGCATTATCAAATAACCAACTATTTTCACGACCACTGTGCCATGACTCAAACCGCGCACGCAGTGATCCTTTACTATTCTTCCCAAAAAACGGTGCAACATGACAAAATTGTCGTTCCAATAAATCTAAGCGATACAGGCCAGCAATGGCTTCTTCAATGACTTTGATATCGGATTCATCTAAGGGTTTAGTCGGCGATTTTAAAAGCTGTTTAAAAAGCTGTAATAGAAAGGTGCGGTTTTCAGGTGTATCGGTTAATTGGCAGGGATTAAATCCCGTTGCAATGCCTGGCTTTAAAACTTCATAGGTGCCGCCCAAAGCCCTGACTAAGATTTCCAATCCGCGATCTTTATCAAAGATCACACGTTTGCCACCAAACTTCATACTTTGTGCAATCAGAAATCCAACCAGTACCGTTTTACCACTGCCGGTGGCACCGACCACCATAAAGTTGCCGACATCTTTATCATGAAAATTAAAGTAATACGGACTACCGGATAAGGTTTCTAATACCGTAACGGCATTACCCCAGAAATTATGATCACGTTGACCCAAGGGCGAATCATGCAAGCTAGCAAAGGCGGCGATATTTTTAGTAGAGATCTCCGCTTCGCGCACGATATAAGCAAAGTTCCCAGGTAATTGCGCCCAAAAAGCACATTCACAACCGACATCCTCTCGCACACACACAATATCGCGATCCGATAACAAGGCAATGATTTCGCCTACGTGTTGGTTTAATTGTGCTTGGCTTTCGGCATAACACACTAAACTAAAATGATGTTTACCGTAATTCACTTCACCGCTGGCAGTGTCATCAAACGACTCATCAATCTGCTCGGTTTGTCGTACCGATTCTTCTTTGGTCTGCTGCATATCACGTTGCTGATCACGCAAACGTGTTTTAGCCAAATAACGATCATAGAATCGGAAGGATTGAGTGAGTGTATATTCTATTCGTAGCAAATTAAGACTATCTAGTATCCCTTGATAGGTCATCGCTGGATACGCTTTAATCGAAATGACGGCGGCAAATTGCTTCGACTGATCACTAGCGCGGTATTCAATCGTGCCCGTATGACGATTAAAAAATAATCGCTTTCGCGGTAGATAACAGGCAGCATCCTTTTTGAGTAAGGGGGTAGACAGTTTATCCCCATTAATCAGTTGACCGATAAACGTTAACGGCTGAGAAAATGAAATGTTATCTTTTTGGTAAGCGCCCAGTAATCGCGGTTGATAATCTGATAAAGTTTGTAGCACTTTTTGAGTGATAGCCATTAAGGCTTCGTGTGTTTTAAGTAATTGTTGCTGCTGGGCGAGCTTATCTGCTTGATGGTTTAATTTTTTAAACCAATCAAAACCTCGATTTAAAGTCCCTTCGGCTGATTTAGTGACAATACCGATGTAAGTTTCATTCTTAAACATTGGGCGTTGTTGAATTTGCGTGCGATAGTTTTCATTTAGCTGCCAAGCAAAGCCTGGTTTAAATTCTCCATGAGAAAAATCGGTTGTTTGACGACGCACTGTCCAAAAATAAATGGCAACTTCAGAGGAAAAACTTTTTAATAAACTGTTACGTCTATTTTTATAGTTATCTAAGATCGCTTCACTGTGTGTGAGTCCATCAATACCTGCCAGTTGAATGATCTGAATAAGTTTGCCACCTTTATCGATCAAGGTGTCGTCGTTATAGTGCCCTAAAATATTAATGTGCCGCGACGCATTGGCTTCGTTTCTGAGTCGTCGGTCTACTGGGTTATGTCCAAGCTTTCTTATTTTAGATAGCATGTTTTATCCTGGCGAATAACTATTCGTGCCGCCCCAAAAGCCACTGTTTAAAACCGGCGGGGTTTGGGTCATGTATTTCAGCCAACATCGAAAAAATTGTAGATCCTTTGTTGCTAGCCGAAATAAAATTAGATGTACGACTCCAACTAAAGGGATACCGATTAACGTATGTAGATCAATACAAATCATCATATTGACGGCGACATTAGCGAAAAATAAACGCATGGGAATGCCCATGAATAACGGTGGCCGTGTTAAGGCGAGTGCTAAGGGATCAACTTCCAATACGTATTCTTTCACACCGTGTTCCTAGTTATTTTTAAAATTAAAAAATAAAACTATGTAATGCTCTTGCTACGCCACCGGCACCAAACATAATGGCAATACCCACTAAGGTTTGTAAAAATCGTTTCCACTCTAAATAATGGCCAGCACACAATAATCCCATGCCAATAATGGCAACCGTCGCAATCGCTAATCCCGTTGCACCATAAACGGCATCGATAACATAATTAAGACCTTGACCAACAGGTGTATCACCGCCATAAGCCCATGACAGGGAGGGGAAAAATAAGAAAAGACTCATCGTTAAATAAATCAGTTGAAGTCTTCTTTTTTTCCCTTTTCTCAATGACATATTTTTTGATAAGAATAGAAGAATTTAATAGTTATATTTTAACGCATTTTTTATAAAAAAACACTATAAAAATAGCATTTTTATTAATTATTTTGTAAAAATAACCTTTACTTTTTTATGCTGAAATTTATTTACTTTACTAACGTAAAACGCTTCGCCTGATTGTAATTCTTGTTTAATAGCATCAGGGTGAATAATGAAGGATTTATTGCGTGTGACGCTGCCCATTCCTGTTCCCATTGAGTTTTCGTCGCTAATTTGCGCGGTGATAGAAAACCCGTCTCGCGTTCCAATCCAACTGGCTACACTTTCTGCACTTTCATGGTCATTGAGTCGGTGGCAAATTAACGTATTAACGCAATTTAATAATTGATTACCAAAATTATCATCGACACGTTTTAAATCAGCTAAACCTTGTGTACCAAAAATAGCGTGAATACCTTTGCCGCGTCCCATATTCACGAGATTTAAGACTTGCTCACCGGCAAATACCGAAAACTCATCAAACACCGTAAAAATACGTTGCTTGGTTTCTAAACGATCAATCACCGCTTTAATATCATTGATGATTAACTTGCCTAAAACCTTCGCAAAACTGGGAAAACGTAGGGCGGGTAGGGCGAAATACACCACGCTGTTCGTTTGAATGATTTCTTCTAAATTAAAGGTATTCTCCGTTTTTTCAAAAAAAGCACCGAGTTCTGAATGAATCAGCAAGTTTAGATGGGCTTGTAACCCTGTGATGTCTTTTGCGTCATACTGTTGTAAACGTAGTACACGGGTTTTAAGTGTTTCATTTGTGATGCTGCGTGTTTTAAGCGCTAACTCTCGAAAATCTAAACAGTTAACAACGGTTTTTAAATCAAAGGGTTCTTTGAGGTGTAATAACACTTCAAATGTGGTTTGTAAGTAATCTTCAGCAATTGAACGGTAGTAATCATTTTCCCACTGATCCTTGAGACTGATTAATTTATCTTTAAGCTCTGTGTAGCCGCCGTGGGCGAGGGGATCATAGTGGTGATTATCAGCGCAGTTAAAGCCGTAGAAAGTATGTCCGTGATCCTGTGATTTTTTCTGTAGCCAGGCGACGTTTTCTTCGGTGGGTTTGCCGTCGACAATAATCAATGGATACGCTTGGCTTAAAGCACGTTGATAAAAACGCCGCAAGGTAACTGTTTTTCCGCCGCCTGTCGTGCCTAATACTAAGAGCATCTGATTGATAGCGCTGTCAGGTATGACAATCGCTTCTTGTTCGTCAGAGAAGCCTAAAAGCGTTCCTTTTGGGGCTTGTTTATTCGGTTTAAGAAAATATTTTTTCCAATTTAACTTATGCTGCTTCGATGAGGATTCTCTACCCCTTTGAATGGCCTTAAGTTCCCATTCATGCGTTGAATTCGGAATCCATTCCGTCATTCCTAACAAACCAGCAAAAAGCAATGGAAAGCCAAGCATATAGTAAAACGCCTGCGGGTAAATAAAGACTAAGGCAGAACCAAAGCCGTGTGTAAACAACACTTTCCAAAAATACTGAGTTAAAAACCCCGTATGAATAAAATCTAAAAAAGATAATGTGAAATGTGACTGCCATGCCATCAATAAACTACTGGCAAGTGCCAACACCAGACCCACTAGAAATATTGACCAAACGGAATAACGAAATACTCGTATTAAGATAAGGAAAAGCAAAAGACCGAGCAATCCGACTACGCTTTGCCATAAGCAACAAAGACCAATCAGCAAACATTGAATAGTTTCGCGTGGTCGTTCTAAAAAACCGCTATCCTGTAAGGGCATGCACGTGTGTTAATTGTTTTTCTAAAAATGTTTTTAGTACATGAATTTTGACGAAGGGCATGGCTTTTGCAGCTTCTTTTAGTTTAGGTACCATCGAGTCATAACAAAAATACCAAACCTCTTGTAAGGAAAACTGGGTCGCATAGGTTTTTAGAATATCATCTAAACGCTGTCTGCTTTTAGAAGTAAGTTCTACTTCAATAGCGGCCTGTTTTCCATCGGGAAACATTAATATACCATCTGGTAAATGGCCTTCTTTGCCCACGCCTAGTTTACATTTTTCATGCTTTAGCTTTCGTTCGCTAATCCAGGTAGCATCCGGATAAATTGCCATTAACTTAATATGAAGATTTATTACCATACGATCATGGTGATAATTCGCGAAGTTGATTCGACGCATGGGAGGTAATGGCGTGAAACGTGCACCAGTTGGGGTTAATCGAAATATTCCATGCGCGTTATACCAAATTCGTTCATACTGTAACAAATTATGACGAACTAGCTTACTGAGTAATTGGTAATTACGGGGTTTTCTCAGAGAAAAGCGTTGGTTAATCTGCGGCATTTCACAGAAACCAAATTCATTGATAAATTTTAAAATCTCTACATCACGTGATGTTAATTTCAAAAAGGGTTATCCTAATTATTATTATATAAATAATGGATACTTTTTGTATGGAAATCAAGTCATTTGCATATTAAAAAATAGTTAAACAAGTTATCCATAGGAGCGGGACTCTTCATAAAAGTCCAAGCGACTGTGGGTAACTTTTCAATTCTTCTAGATTCCTTCTTTATATAAAATATAATCTAAATAAATCCTATTAAGACAACTGCTACCCAATATGATAAGTTAAAATAAAATTATTTTTCAATGATTGCTTTACTGTCTGGATATTTAGGATTACCTTTATGGATTATCAAACTACAATTATGAACAGTGCGTCTACTGATATTGTAGAGGCTTCGGTACAGCCTCGCGATATAGGGATAGAAACCCACCATGTATTTTATCGTGCGATACGTTCGGGTGACGTTGAAAGACTTGATAAACTCATTAATCAATGCTCAGATCCAGTTCATCCCGAAGCGCTAGATAACCTACTTGCAAGTGCTTATGAGGAATTAAAGTTAAAAAATGTATCATTATCTGATGCGATAGAAAACTTTGTAGAGGATAAACTAATAAATTTACGTTTTTTTTCTAATCGTGATGGAGATAATTCTACTCAAACTTCTATTGAAACTATCAAAAGGCGTATTGCTTTACTGCTTGAAGGAATAGAGTTTTTAAAGGTGGAGTATTCTGGTGAAAAAGAAGTAGATGAAAAATTTTTGTTTGTTAGTCGGTTTATTGCAAAGAATATCCGCCTACTAAAAAGACAATTAAAATCGACCTATAACAAATTACCTTGGGAAGAAATAGAGTTTTGTTTGGTCATTTTCATCTCTTTTCATGTGAAACATCAAGAGATTAATCTATTTTATAATTCAGTTTTGAGTAGAGAAAGGCTATTGAGTCATTTGCATCACTTTGTAGAAAATTTTAAGAAAGAGAAAATAATTATCGAAGGTGCAGGTACTAATTGTGTTAATAAATTGAGAGTGCCTCTGACATGCAAGCGTGAAGATGTTATTGTAAATATTGTTACCGATTATCCGCCGCTGAAAGATTTGTATAATGATTACAAACAGCTTAGAGATATCTATTATTTAAACAGAATGGCCTATTATATAGGATTAGCGTTACAGGTTGATCCTCGAAAAAAAGAAGGACAATTAACCATTGAGAGAGCTTTGCAGGTTGTGGGAGAAGGGTTAAAAAACACCTTAGATTCCCCTAACTTGTCGAATGCTACCAGTGGAATGTTATTGTTAGATTTACCTAAGCATACGAGAAAAATCATCATAGCGTTACGTGATTCATTGTCACATGCGTATTCCCTATCGAAGCGGGTAGAGATTGAAAGGAAAGCCGATCCTAATTTCTTTGCTAAAATCCAAGACGATCTAAAAAAAATTCATCCTACCCTCAAAGATATTATTCAAAGTAAAAGATTTGAAACGATCAGAATATTATTAGAAAGAATTTTAGAGAGTCAGTGTGCCGATGAAATGAAAGCGATTGCTAAGTTGTTGAATATGGTTCCGCCATATTTCCATGAAAAAATGTTTAAAGAAGTAAAAACAAGAGAACATGAGAAAATTTTAACGCTTATCAGTATGTTAAAAAATAAAGTACCTGAAAAAACAAAGTATGAGGAAGCGTTATTTAATAAAATTGAATACATCCTGCATTTTAACCAAAGTGATGGTTTAAATTTCAATCGTAGGTCTGGAGATGATTATGGCTTGAACTTGGGGTTATTAAAGCTATTAAGCACTAAAATAACAAACGAAAAAATTGATGATAATTATATGAGGGGAGTAAAATCCTTAGCTAATAAGTTATTAAAAAATATCACGCCAACGTTAAAATCTAATAACTTAAAAGAAATTTCTGAATTAGTAGTGAAACTTTATAAGTGCGTTAAGCCAAGAATACCAGAGAATAATTTAAACGAAATAGTAGAATTAATTGAAAAAATTTTTTTTATTGCTGAATTTGAGGCAGGCCAGGTTAAGGGAATAGAGGCGTTGAGGAAAAGCTTAGATAGGCAAAAAGATAAAAAAAGTTTTTTGACTATTGAGGCTAAACAACAAGAGAAACAAACTCATAAGAGTTACCTGAAAGAAAGGATCGTCACACTTAAGCATATTGTAAACAATAAAAAATTTCCTTTTTATAAGCAAGATAAAATATTACAAGCTGCAGTGGAAATGCTAGTGCTCGATATTATGGCGATTATGGGTGATTTTGCAAATCGATTTGAAGAAAACGGATTTTTTTTAGATCAATTTTCACCTCTTTTAATAGCCAAACAATTACGTAATTACTTGGCACATGGCGATGCTTTAATTGATATATTATTATTTGATCCATCCATAGCCCTGATTTCTCAAGCCAAAAAACTGATTGAAGAAGCGACTACTCAAGATCATAAGAAGATAGGTCAAGTGGTAGAAGATAATCCTGGCAAAGTAGCGCATCACTATCATAAAAACCTTGCTATCTTGATGGGTCAGGAAAACCTATTTTCTTCTATAGAAAAAGGTGATTTTGAAGGGTTTCAAGCTTGTATTAAACAAGGGGCAGATATTCATGCAAGAAATATCCATGGATGGACAGCATTACATTTCGCTGCTAAGGGTTCTAATTTACGGATTGTTAAATTTCTTCTTGATCACAATTTAAGTATCGATGTAAAGAATAGAAATAGCCAAAATCCCTTACATATTGCGGCTACCTACGGCAGAAACGAAGTTCTAGCGTTTTTTTTAGAAAGTGGCCTATTAGTGGATGCCATTGATAATCATGGCGAAACACCGCTACACCTTGCTGTTAAAAATGGACACAAAGCTAGCGTTGAGATTTTATTAAAAAATAAAGCCAATACGCGGGTCAAAAATATGCATGGTTTTGCCCCTCTGCATAATGCGGTGCTCGCTAATCATCAAGATGTTGTTGAAATTCTATTAGATAGCGAATCAAATGCGGATGTTAATGAGGCGATGAGTGCTTTTACTGCATTACACCTTGCATCCGAAAATGGTTATTTATCGTTAGTTAATTTCTTATTAGATAAGAAGGCAAATGTTAATGCGAAAACAGATAAAGACACGACACCGTTACACCTTGCTGCACTTAATGGCCATCTGGAAGTGGTTAAGGCGCTGATTTCAAAAGGAGCATACGTTAATACAAGAGAAATGGGAGGGTGTACACCCTTACACTATGCCACTGAGACGGGTCGAGAGGCAGTTGTTAAGTGCTTATTAGCGCATGGAGCAGATGCTAATGTAGCCGATAAAACCTATAGTAACACACCGTTGCACTATGCGGTAAAAGATGGACATGAAGGAATTGTTGAGGCTTTATTAAAACATAAAGCAGATGTTAATTTGCTTACCCAGCAGTGTATGACACCGTTGCACTTTGCTGCTGCAAACGGCACTGTGGGAATAGTTGATAGGCTTCTTAAACAGGATGTTAAGGATATTAATGCTAAAAATGAAGATGGTGCCACACCCTTACACTTTGCCGCACAAAACGGTCATCAGGAAGTCGTTAATGTTTTAATAAAAAATAAAGCGGAGGTTCATGCTCAGGCTAATGCGGGAGGAACGCCATTACATGTCGCCGCTTATAATGGCCACCAGGCGATTGTTGAGCTTTTAATAAAAAATAAATCCGACGTGAATGCTAAAACTAAAAGTACTATTACACCCTTACATCTTGCTGCCTTGAGTGGACAGCAAGCCCTTATTGAGATTTTGCTAAAAAATAAAGCTGAGATTGATGCTCAAGATAAAGATAATGCGACACCTTTACACTATGCCGTTCAAAATGGCTGTAAAGAGGTTGTTAAAGCTTTATTAGCAAAGGATGCAAATATTAATGCGAAAAATAGAGATAATTTTACAGCCTTGCATATGGTTGCTCAAACGGGTGATGAAGAAATAGCTGATCTTCTAATAAAAAATAAAGCTGGCGTTAATGCTCAAGCAGATAATAATATGACCGCCTTACATCTTGCTACATATAATGGCCATAAAAATATTATTTATCTTTTAATAAAAAATAAGGCTGAAGTTAATATTCAAGATATTACAGGCACTACACCCTTACATATTGCAGTAGAAATGGGTGATAAGGCGCTTATTGAAATTTTAGTAGAAAACGGCGCTGACCTTCATATCAAGGATGCGTGTAACCACACGCTGTTATTTTTTGCAATGAAGCATCATGACAAGGAAATGATTGAATTTTTGATAAGAAAAGGAGCTGATGTCAATGCGGAAGGTGATGAAGTTTTAACATTAGCTGTTATAGCGAATTATAGAGATATTCTAGAAATTTTGTTAAAAAATAGAACGGATCTCAGTGTAAGTGATCCTCAGAACGCTACTCTATTGCATCTCGCGGCTAAAAGTGGCCATAAAGAGATCGTTGAGCTTTTAATAGCCAAAGGTGCTGACGTTAATGCCATTGCGCTTAAGCATATAACGCCGCTCTATTTTGCAGCACAAGAAGGTCACAAAGAGGTAGTTGAGGTTTTAATAATCCATGGCGCTGATGTTGATGCTTTATCGGATGAAGGATGTGCACCACTGCATATAGCTGCAGTACAGGGTCACCCTGATGTGGTTGAAACTTTATTGCGTGGTGGAGCAACGATTAACATTAAGGATAATAAAAATAGAACCGCTATAGAATTAGGTGTGGCACATAGTCGCTTGGATGTGGTCAAAGTATTATTACAGAACAAAGAAGAAAGCATTAATGCTAAAAATAATGACAATTGGACACTATTACACATTGCTACGCAGACAGGTAATTTAGAAATCACAAGCTATTTGATAGAAAAAGGCGCTGATATTCATGCTAAAAATATTTCGGGTTCAAAAGCGATACATATTGCAGCCAGAGAAGGTCATAAAAACATTGTAGAGTTTTTTCTTAATAAGGGTTTTAACATTAATGATCAGGGTGTAGCGAATCAAACGTTACTACATTATGCGGCTGTAGGAGGACAGTTAGAGGTTGTAAAATATCTGATAGCGCAAGGAATTGACGTTAATACTAAAGATGTTAATGGCGCAACACCACTACACCTGGCCGTTTATCAAAATCATAAAGATATTGTTGAAGTATTATTAAGCGAGGGCAGCATTTATAATGCGGCTGATAGCCTCAATAGAACTCCATTAAATATCACTAAAAATGAAGCTATTCTCAATTTACTTACATTAATTAAAAAACTATTTGAAGCGGTAAAAGAAAATAATCGCTTAGAAATTAAAAATCTACTTAAAAAAGGCGTATGTGTTAATGCTAAAAATAAAGAAAATAGCACTCTTTTACACTATGCTGCATGGAAAGGATATGCTGAAGTTGTTAATGTTCTATTAGAAAACAAGGCTAATCCGAATGCATTAGGTAAAAATGGTTGGACTCCGCTACATTATGCCGTTCAATTTAATCACTTAGAAATCGTTAAATCTTTATTGTCAAGCGGTGCAATATATAATGCCATGGATACGGATGGTAAAGCACCCTTAGATTTTGCAGATGTTCAACAAGAAGTGATTATTGGATTGCTAAACCGAATAAATAAATCGTTTAAAGGTGTTCAAAATGCCCGTTCTAGGGTTATTGAGGATCTAAAAAAAATAAAAGCAATTGATATTATCAAAGCTATTATGAAGGCTTGTAATAGAGAAGGACAAACGCTTATTGTTGCTGCAATTCATCATAATTTTCATAAAATTGATCAATTAAAGCAGTTATTGCAAGATAATGTGGCTGAACAGATGTCGATGGCTGATATATTACTAGTAAAAGCAGGCTATCCGGAAGCGTTAAATATTCTTCAAAAGATTTTTGATAAAAGGAAAGCGCTGTTTGGATTAGATAATCCAGCTACATTAGATGTTCAGAAGAAAATAGCTCATATTGCGTATAAGCAGGCAAAATATACTGAAGCTCTAAATAATTATAATGAAATTTACCAAAAACAAAAAAAAATATTAGGATCAACTCATCAAGATACTTTAAGTACAAGAGGCTGTATTGCTTTAGTGCTGTACATGCAAGGCAAGTATTCAGAGGCTTTAGGTCTTTATGAGGAAGTTTACCAACAACAAAAAGAAACATTAGGCGCGGGTCATTCTGATGTTTTAACAACTCAACTTCATAAGGCATTAGTATTAGGGAAGCAAGGTCAATACGAAGAAGCGCTCAATCTCAATCGAGAAGTTTTTAAAAAAAGAAAAGAAACATTAGGTGCAAATAATCCATCGACTTTAAATGCTCAAAATAATATGGCCATGGTACTCATGAGCCAAGGTAAAGACCAAGAAGCATTGAAAATTTACCAAGAGGTTTTGAAGCGGAAGAAATTAGTTTTAGGTATAAACCACCCCGATACCTTAAGGACACAACAGCATATTGCAGGGATTCTTTATCAGCAAAAACAATACAATGAGGCTTTACACGTTTATCAAGAGGTTCTTGATATCCAAAAAAATGTTCTAGGCGTTGATCATTTTGATACTTTAAATACACAACACCATATAGGGGATATACTTTTTTCGCAAGGCAGGTTTATTGCAGCAATAAAAGCTTATGAAGAAGGATTTGATCAAAGAAAAGTTATTTTAGGGCCTGATCATCCCGATATTTTAAATATTAGAATCAACGTAAAAGCTATTGATGAGACCTTGAAATACGGCGATCCGGAAGGAAGAAAAGGGGTTGTAAATATTCTATCGCATATTCAAGGAGATAGTCCTGTATTAGATAAACATTTTACGCCGCTCCAATTGGCAGTGAAAAAGGGCGATTTAGAAGCCGTTAAAACAGTGATTAAAGAGGAACAGATAGACATTAATGCACTTGATAGCTTAGGTAATCGATCCGCCTTACATTTTGCTTCCGAAAGTGGCTATTTGGAGATGGTTTGTATTTTATTGCAGAATGGATCAGATATTGAAGCAATGGATATTAATGGCGCTACACCATTGCATTATGCGGCTCATCATAACCATAAAGAAGTGTTTAACGCTTTATTAGAAAATGGAGCAAATGTTAATGCAGTGGATAATTACAATAATAAAGTCGCCGATCTGACGACAGATGTTTCAATTAAGGATATCTTGAAATTAACACAAGAATTATTTATTGCTATTAAGATAAATGATTTAAATAAGATTAAAATTTTAGTGCAAAAAGATGGGGTTATTAATGCTACCATCAATGACAACCGACTGACTCTACTGCATCATGCTACTTATAGCAGTGATATAACACTTATTGAATTTTTAATCGATGAAGGATCAAATATAAATTTTCCTGATCGAGAAGGTTGGACAGCGTTGCATTACGCTGCGCAAAGAGGCCAAAAAGATATTGTTGAAGCTTTGATCAGTAAAGGAGCAAACGTTGGTGCCAAAGATAATTATGGTAAAACACCCTTAGCTTTAGCGGGTAGAGGAAAATATAGAGAAATCGTCACCGTTTTATTAAAGCATCTACAACGGGGCAGCCATGTTATACAGTCGCATAGATGTCAATCAAGGACCTATTTAGGCGAATCAAAATTCTTTGCTCATCATTCTCCAGAAGAAGCTGAAATTAATCAGAGCAAAGATTATAGGGTTTCTAAAAGAAGATAGCGTATTCTAAAAATATATATCTTTCTTTTTTCTCATATCCTTTTTACTTTGATTTACTTTACTGCCCGCCCAAAGCCAAGACCTCAGTTTTACAAGTATCGTAGAGACGATGGAAAAGTGAGGTCTTGGCTGGTTTTCACATCGTGAAATGGGCGGGCAACCTAGATAAATCAAGCTTAGACGTGTTTACAGTCTACTAGACTCCAAATAGCTAGCTCAATATAGTGGGTAATAGCTTACTTATTTACTGCAAATACACAAAAAACATCGATAATAGGGTTCCTTATTTTTGCATGTCGATAGCGGTTTCTAAATCAACAATTCTTAATTTATAAAGTGATTATTATAAAAATAATAAATCCATCTTAAGTTAAGATAATTATTAAGTTAGTAAATGATATATTAAGGGTAATTTATTTATCTGTTTATAAATAAATTTAATGATTAAGCACTCGGCCTGATTTTACTAAAAAATTAAATACTTAAAAGGAGATAGTATGGGTATTGAACGACTGGCGTTTATGATGCTTAAAATCTTATGGGAGACACTCGAAGGACTGCATCTGGCACATGTAGCTCATATTGCTGGTAAGGCTGGTTATAAAGGCGGGAGCCATATTAAACACGCTATACAACAGCGATGCCAGGAATGGGAAGACAAAAAAAATCCAGATAAATCACTCGAGAGAAAAGCAGAAACATCCTATGATTTCCAGACTGTCGGTAATACCTCTCTTAATGGCATCCATAAGCAAGCAGAAGATTATCTGGTTAATTTAGAGGGTAGTGTTAGAAATTTAGATAAAGCAAAAAAATATTTTGTAGATATCCATTCTACCTTAACGGATATTACTAAAGACTTAGAATCTAATGATAGCAGAAAGTGTCCATCCTATTTATTAAGCCTTCAGAATAACCTTGAACGCTTTAAAGCGGAATTTAGTAAATTTTTATCTTCGATTGAACCGCCACCTCGTCAGTTATTGTATATAGCTGGTTTAAATAAAATAAAAGTAATTGAGCGGTATAATAGTAGTTTAATAGACATTAAGAATTACATTAAGCGATTAGAAGAAATAGAACAAGCGATTGCTAATTCAGAAATAATGCGTGCACCTTCGACAAACAACGCAGAACTTATTAGTATCTATGCTGATATTGTTCTTGCATATGCAAAATTTCAACAAATTGACATCACTAAACTCAATGATCCATTTGACGGTAAGCCAAGCTGGTCTCCCTTACTAATTGAAGAAAAAGAAATAGAAGAAGTTGGACAGCGTATTTTTCTACATGCAATGCATGAGGCTGAAAATTCCAAGAAGGAAAAATTACTTATTGCGGAAATTTTCTTACGTAAACCCATTTCCCAGCACGAGATGAAGCAAATGGAGGTTGATCATCTAGTCTATGAAATGGCTAGCAAGTTACGCGGTTGGCAAATCAAAAAGTGCGATGAACTTCTTCAATTTCTCAGCGAACTGAAAGAAGGAACAGCATTACCGAAGCATGATCGCAATGGACTGCTAGCGTGGCTTCAAGCAAATGAAAAGAAGCAAAGCTCACTCCAGTTGCTCAAAGAAATCTTAGTTGAACCCTGTTCTTTCAGCCAATGCAGTATGGGAAATGAATCAGATAAATCGGCAGAGAGCAAGCTCAAAAAACTATTATCTATCGAAAATTCAGAGAAGTTGATCAAAGAACACCTGGCTAGTCATTGGAGTACTATTTGGGAAAAAAATGATACTTTGATTCAATTACCTAGCTCATTTAATACGAAAATATATCCGAGTCATCGAATGGAGCTAGATAATGCCTTAGAAAGGCCTTATGTCGTTTCTGCTGTCATGCATAAGTTAGCCAAAGCGTTGATGGTAGATATTCAATACTTAAAAGAGGAATTAGCGGATAATAAAGATTTTTATGCTGGTATGGATACTACCTGGGTAAATAAACAAACAGAACTCTGTGAAGCCCAAAAAAATCAAACCCATGAAGGGGGTGTAGCACGTATCAAGAAATCCCAAACACGTATGCCTGCTATTAACTCGTTGAGTAGTAGTTTATATCCTTATCTGTATCGTTCTGAAACGTTCAATCAAGAAGATAAAAAACGGCAAGTGCCAACCGTTGATGATTTATTACAGGTGATTTATTTCGGGATTGATCCTAATGGGGTTTGTCAGTGGGAGCCGCCTTACCCAACGATTTCTCAAAATAATCAACTCATGTATTATTTTATGCCAACTCAGGAACAAAATGACTCCAAAACGGATGCCTGGGTTTATGCTTACAAAATTTGTCAGGCGGATAGGATATCTGTCTTATCTCATTTATTTCTTGTTCCTCAGAATTCTTTAGCCATCATAGAGAAACACAAATTAGTCTCTGATATTGCTATTAAAAATGGCCTTTCAGTTCAAGTGATACAAGCTACTTCCAAAGATTCTAATAAAACACTGTCTATTAATACTAACAGTAAAGCATTGCGTAGTGTGACACCGAAAATGGCGCAGGAAATAGAAAGTCTTTTTAACCAATTGCAAAATTACTATGTGTTAGCGTTAGTGAGAATGGAATTAGAATATCTCAGTCTATTGCCGTTCCTGAGACGATTTAAATTCAAATTTGATAATTTCTTAAAATCTAATGATGAGATTGGCAAAGAGCGACTGGCGAGCGCGAAAATATATGTCAGTGATTTATGTGCGGTATTATCAGAAGAGAGAGTAGAGCTTATTAATCAGGCGTTAGTTGATTTGGAAGCCAGATATGCTAGTAGGGCTAAGGATGCCAGAAGTAAATATAACGGCCATAAAGGTGAATTATACACTATCATGGAAAAGCTAATGAATGGTCCTATTGCTGCAATAAAAGAACAGATGAAAGCTCTTGAACCACCCATTGATGAGCAACAAAAACAAGAAAATGCAGTAGTCGTAGATAAGGAAGATGAGGAAAAAGAAACCATACAGGCTCGAGGAGAAGAGGTTCTAAAAGAGAAAGATGCGGAAATAGAACGTCTAAAAGCGTCATTAGCGGCACGAGAAAGACAGATGTCACCGCAACCTGGCATAGCTGGATCACGGGTAACTTTATTTTCTGTACCAACTACATCGCAAGCAGCTAATACGACAGCTGAGAATTCTGTTTTACCCGAGCATAACTATGCGCCCTAATACAGGAATTACCATTTCAGATACTGTAAGCCCGCTGTTGCAGCACAATCAACTTCTCCGCGACTGGTTAAACGATTGTTTGTCGCCGTCTAAAACCCAGCTTCAGGTATGGACATCGGATTGGATTGAATCCTTGCGAGCAGGGCTGAAAAAGGCAGATTCAGCGTTTATTAAACAGGGATATGAAGAACTGATTGATCAACTTAATAACCTGCTACAACAGCAATACGCAACTGACGAGAACGTACAAAGTAATTGGGTGTCTGCTTTATTGCTACTATTACTCGTGATGCATGTCTATCGAGAGACCACTGCAGAATGCTGTCACGATCAACTAATAGAATGCCCATCAATGCGATGGACAGAGCATGCCAATCGCGTGATGGCGATTGCACCTAAAGTGCTTTATTTAAAGCAGTTAAGCCGATTAGTACGTGAAGCCATATCTAAAAAACCCATCGACAGCATAGTAGACCGTGCTTTATTTCAGATTCACCAGCATGCACTGAAATTCTGTTTTAAACAATTTTTAAATGGGCTGCGTCATACGGATCAAGACTGCCCACCGCCTGATGAAGAACATAGCACATATAAATCTTACGTTCATATGATTTGTATGCTACATGTTTATATCACTCAATTATCTGATTTACCGCGAAAAGAAAAAGAATACTTACCAAATCTATTATTGAAACAATTAACAAAACTTATAAAAGATACCAGTGAACTGGATTTATCGCCTTCCTGGATGGATCGCTTAAAACAATGGATACAACAATTTTTTGGTAAATTGAAATTGTTGTATACGACAATACCAAGTACTACAGAAACCTCTTCTTCAGCGTTACTCGCTATCAGTCAACAATTAAGAAAATCTGCTCAACAAGCGGCTCAAAAAAAAGAATTACATTCCCCAGAATTAATACGAGAACGTTGTTGGTTGTATTTTTCATTGTACGAACAGATCATTGCACAGTACTGGGACAGCGAGAAGTATGCGCTGAATTATCAATCGACGACACTGGCCTTATTTGAGAGTTTTATGAGTACATTTAATTGGCCATTTACCTTTAGAAAAGGGATTTTACGAGAAAATCCGTTAAAGCCCTCTCGATTCAAATTCAGTCGAAAGAAAACAATACCGCTTGAGCATTGTGAGCCCCTACTAGATAAAACCTTAACTAAATTAAGCGAGGATTTCTTTAAAACGGATTGGTTTTATTTGGATTCGATTCCTCATCCTGAAAGGCGCTCTTTTTTACATTGGTTAGTTTCTCGACACGAACCTCGTCTTATTGCAAAAATTAAGGACTACATAAGCAAAGAAGGCATAGAATTTCAACAAGATGAGATTCTAGAGTTAGATAAAAGAAATCTCTATCGTTTAGTGCAAGCGGTTCATGAAGATTTTTGTAAAGAGTTAAATTTAATCACGCAAATGATCCTAAGTGTTTGGTTTCGAGACGCTGGAATCAGGGTGTCGCATGCGGATTTAGCTCGTATGTTATTAAAACCAGGATGCTGGTTATATCTAAACCCGGAAGTACCATTGACATTGGAATCCTCGATTACTAGATTTGCCTTTTTCATGTTACAAGCTATCGAGCGTTTGGGTGCTGGTATATATTTTTTTCCACCCTTGCAACAACGTTGGAGTACCTTTCAAGCAGCGTTGACAGCGCATTCGGGTAAGGTTACAGAATTTATACGCCAGCATGATGCTGATATTGCAGCAATCCTTAAAAAATTATTCTTAATGTTTCACCCGGATCATCAGTCTGAAGCAGAGAGAAATGATCCAATATCAAAGAATTGGGCGCAACGCTATCTTTACCGGATTCAGCATACTAAGAGTAATTTACAAAAGTTCAGGGAGCTAGCTGCCAATGAACAACAAAATATTGATGATGAAACTGAAAGAAAAGCCGAGTCATTATTGAAATGGCTGAAGGATGTCGTATTGGATTGCATGGATTGTCATGTTGCGCAGCAGCGAATGGCAGTCAGACTTTTTTCTCTTTCTGATGATGACTTACGACGCTGCTATGATCATAAAACCTATGAAACAATTACGAAACGTAAGCAGATAGAGGCTGATACGATAAGTGAACGTAAAAAATTAAAGGAGGAGCTAAAAGAGAAGGATGCAGAAATAGAACGTCTAAAAGCATTATTAGCAGAACAAGAAGGACAAACGCTATCACAACCTAGCATAGCTGGATCACGGTTGACACTATTTCCTACCCCAACTACATCCCAAGCGCCTACTGATGTTGCAAATCTCGTCATCGCAAAATGCCCTTAAAGAATGCCAATTCCTTATGAACAGCTTCTTATCTTTATATCATTTATTTCGATAACAGAGTGATATGACTAAAATCATCAATAAAGTGGTTGATTTGAAGCATCATATTATTTTTTAAATCGAGTAAAATATTCTCATTGAAAACGTTTTTATCAAATTTTTTTAATTTTAACGCGATCAATCTACGTTTAATGGCGCGTCTGCCATAAGAAAAACGCCAGGACTGTAAGTTTATTTGACCTGCATAATAAGCTAGTTCAATCATACTCATGGCTTGTTTTGGAATTAATGGATTAATATAACCGCCGCCATTACCACCGCCAATAAAAGGTTTTGTCTGCACCGTTGCAAAACCAAAGGTATTGACCACGATACAGGGAACATTTTTTATTAGCTCGTTTTCGTCTAAAAGACTGACATATTTCACCACGCCATTATTTAATTTTGTACTAGAGACAAAGGGAATTTCCCCAGCGGAGTAATCATATAAATTACTGGACTCGCACCGTTGTATATCAAAATAAAAATCTATTGTTTGCATAAATAAGAAGGAATAAGGTTTTTTACGACGATTTTAGTTTGTAATGCTAATTCGGTATCTGAAAATTGTTCATCCTCTAAATAGCTCTCTGGGGCGTATTCAAGATAGCTATCATAATGGATTGGTTTTTGTATAAATTCACGCTGGCTAGCCTCTACCTTAATATTATTAAAGTGTGAAATAAGCGCGTGTTTTATCGCTTCTATATTATTTTTCTGTGAAGAAGCACTAACCATAACGCCTTTCCTTTTTACAAGTCCATCTTTTAACCAAGCCCACATAACACTAGAATCCTGATGGGGGATTCCTTTTTGAATAATAATGGCATAAGTACATACATTGACAGGATAAAACAGGTCACCTGGCAACGTTATCACGGCTTTTAAAGTGTTTTCCTCTAATAGCGTAGATCGCCATTTTTTAGCATTCGATAGCAACATGACGGAGTTAGGAACGATAGCGAATAAATAACCTCCTTTTTCCAGCTTGTTTAAAGCAAAATCTATAAATTTATATTCTTTTTCATCGGGGTTTTTAAGGGAATAAGGAGGATTCATGAGGACTTTTGATACTTTTAAGTCCATAAATTTCGTGGTTGTAAAACAATTTCCACCTTCAAGATTAATGCGGCTACTTCCTCTAAATATCATATTTACGAGCGCTAAAGCAGCAATCTCTGGGTCTTGTTCTATGCCATAAATACCTTCTGACTTAAATTTTTCAAATTCTTCGTGGTTAACTTCATTTTTTACCTTATCAAGCGCAGAAATTAAAAACCCACCTGTTCCACAGGCAGGGTCTAAAACTTTATCTTTGTTTGTAATATTTAATACCTCAACAGCAAAACGAGTGATATGGTTAGGCGTGAAAACAATCCCCATTTCTTTTGCTGCATTGCCATATTTTAAAAATTTCTCATAAAATATACCCAAAATATCCGTACCCGAATGCATTGCAGAACGAATATTGATACTCTCAAGCACTTTCAGGGTTTCTAATAATGCTTTTCTAAATTTAATGTGGTAATCGAAGGTCGGTGGAGCAGATATTTTTATGTAATGTATAAATTCTCGTTTGTCTTTTTCATGTAATGCTTCTTCAGCCCTATTATTTAACTCGTTTATCATGGAAAGGCAGTCATTTTCACGATTTATATCGCTGTCTTTTAATAAGGCTAGAATGGTGGTTGCAACAACCCGTACCCGATTGCTTTTATTGATTGAGCCATCATGTAATATTTGGTTAATCTTAATTGCTTTTTGGTAATAAACGTCATCTATAATCCTATCTCCTTTTATAGTGAGGCTATTTTTTTGTTTATTGCTCATTATCTCTCCTCGTTAGAAATTCTTTTAAAATTTATTTATGCGGTAGCACGAACTATAAAAGCGTTTGATGGTTGCTCAGTGAATTTAAAAGAGTTTCTAAAAAAAGAAGAGGGGTTTTCAGGATTATTTATTAATGGTTGAGCTTGTGCTTGTAGCGGATCAATTTTTTCCCATGAACTATGAGAAGATAAGCTATCACAAAATGAATAGGATTCAGATAACTTATCGGTTTTCTGGGAGACAGCTTGCTCAACGTGAGGCTGCGCGGCCAGTTTTAACTGCTCCATGCTGTATTTTGGGTTCTCAAGCACGGTTTTTAAATGACGACGCAATGTGTTGAAATCCAATGCAGACACCCATTTAAACAAAATAGGTTGTCGATAGCGCTGCGTAAGTTCCTCCCCAAATTTCACAATATCAATGGAGTTTGTGAGCATGTCTGATAAATAGTTAATCTCTGAGAGTATTTTGTCCGGAATAGGAACGCCTTGATTCTGATAAGATTGCATATAATTGGCTAAAACAGTCGATAAGTCCTGTTTAAAATTCAGTAACAAAACATCTGAAGCAGAAAAGGAGTGTCTGTTATGTTTCTCCTCTTGTTCTTTTAGTAAGGTAGACAAACGTTCAAGTGTCGATGTTAATAATGTATCTTGATGTTCAGGCGGATCGTTGTCGATTAATGTTTGGATAACTTGAATAGTCGTTTGTACTTTCTCACGATATATCGTTTCATTTAGCCGCTCTTTATGGCTTTGTATGTGCTGGGAAAAAGCGGCTAAGCAATCTGATAAACAGTCTTGATTGTTATGAATTTGTTCGATAAGCCAGGCTTTCCATGCTTTATGCCAGTATTTTTGTTGCCATTGCCACCAGTGATTAGGCTGTTGTTTAATAAGTAATTGAAGTGACTGTTGTAACAATTCATGGCGTGTTATGACTATCTGTAATGCCGGATCAGATAAGGTCAGTGCTTCAGAGGATTGGACATCAAAAACCATAGGAAAAGAAAGTTGTGCTAATAACGCTTGCTGTGCCTCTAAGAATTGTAAGCGATGATGATTAAAAAATAATCCAACCCATTTCTTTATAGGCGTTGGAATTAATAAACGGTGTGATGCTAGAGTAATAAAACCATATTCTTTAAGTTGATACCTTTTTAATTGATACAACCATTTTTTTTGATTTACATCGCCATACTTTTCGATAGCACGCTGAATTTGATTAAATGTAGCGTTATCAAGCTTCAATTGATAGTGAGGCAACGGAATAGTGGGCAACCCTAACGATGGGATACATTTTGCAAAAATAGAGCCAGCATCATCACAAGTTACTTGCCCTTGAGATTCGATGGCTTTTAAGCGTAATAACAACGCTTCAATCACTTGTTCTCTTAATAGGTGAAGTTTATTTGACTGTAACAGCAAAAAATACTCATAATTTCAGCAATAGCCGTGGGAAGACGCACAGAGCTCATCCATGCTTTTTGTTTTGCCCCTAGTTCTTTTTGTGCTTCTGAAAAATGATCTTGATATCGGGTAATAACATCCAATAAAAATAATAAACCTTGGCTTGAATGATATTGAAAAGGCTCATGTATTTTCCATTGTTTATAGGTTTGATTAATCATTTGTTGAGTCTTAGTATCATTTTCTACTTTTGCCTCGTTAAAACGTTGCTCTAAAATAGGGTAACTGAATGAACGTGCAAGCGATTCTTCCCAAGTTAATCGATCTAAAATGGATTGATCCGTTTTTAATTGTTGAATGATATTTTTAAAAACCGGCCATGCTTCATGAGGCGACTGGTGTTTTGCTCTGGCTAATGCCATGTGTAAGGCTTTACGATCGGTAACAAAGTGTGAGGCATGGTAAACGGATTTTTCAGTGAGTTGTTCACCGTTATTTAAAACAGCCAAGCCTTCTGGCTGTAGATAAGCAAGACCCCAGGTTTTATTTGATTTTATGTTTGAGTGATGCGCTTGATTATACTGCGAGATGGTTTCAACTAAATTAAACATAATTTGTTCCTATTTATTTTTATTTTTCGGATTCAAATTGCTGAGTGGCTTTTGAAAGAGACAATGGAAAATTTACCTCCAATGGGCTACTACCGTTTTTATAAACCAATAAGGCGCGCTTAGGATCACCGACTAGCATCGGATCGGGTTGACTATTAGCAAAGCCATTAGCCTCGTTATCGTGTTCTAAACTGCCTCTCAATACACGGGGATAATTAATGCTAGGATTAGCGTGGTACTTTTGGTAGCGGGTTATAAAATCTTGGCGTAAAAATGATAATGTCTTTTCGGATTGCTGGCATAAGTAAATCCATCCGCCCACGTCACGTATGACACAATGTATAATCGGATTATCAAATACCACACTGTTATAACGACCAATCGTCCGTATGGTATGGATAACTTGTGCCCACGCATTCTGTGCAAACTGACGACTATTGCCTTGGATCAATTCAATTAATTCGGCTGCTATGGGCATGCCCCATACTTCGCGATCGGGGTTTCTCAGGATATCCAATATAGCGGCTTTCACTTTGGCGAAAGGATAGGCACGGAGACATTGCCAGTACGTCTCTAGCAATAAATTAGACATTTTTCGGTTAAAAGATTCTGCTAACAGGGTTAGCCATTGCAAAAATAATTCTTTGTCGTTGTCATGCATGTTGTTTTCTCCTGGTTATTCTTTGGTCATTGCAGAACATTGAGCCATTTTTTACCCACGGTAAGGTTATGATCTAGCGTAGGGCTTAACCCACGCTCAGCTAAGCTATTAACGCGTTTTACGGGCGATGATTGTTGACGGTGTAACGATTCTCGTTGTTCTTTAGCTAGCCAAGTATTGATATGTCGAGGAATCGTCAGTGTTGTTTTACGTTCGGCGGGATTTGCTTCATTCCAGGATTGTATTTGGCGTAGTTCTTGTAAAACGTTGATATTTGGATACGTTTTTTGCCAATTTTCTAGCTGTGTAGGCGTTACCAAAAAATGATGGTTATTTTTTAGCGGTATGGCAATGTCGATAGCGAGTGGCGTTTTTACTAAACATAAGGATTTATTAACAAGAATTTTTAATGGGCTGCTGCTGGGCGCGACATCTGTCGCGCCAACATCACCATCCTGTTTCTGAAATGGTTTCTGATCCTGATTCTGTTTCTGATTCTGATCCTGTTTCTGTTCCTGGCTTCGGAGGGGCTTAGAAGGGTCTAAATAAAATAAGTCACGGTATCTTTCATAAAAGGCGTTTCTAAGGGGTATATTAGCGAGTTTTTTATAGATTTTATGAATATGTATAACACGCTTATCGCCTTTTTTAAGTGAGCCTAATTCATCCGCCGCCATGTCATGTACCCAAACGTGATCCGTATCAGCGTCATAGGAACAAAATTTTATTTCTATAAGATCGTTGATCCCTTTTGAAACGCCCTCTAAGGGGATTCCTGTTTCATGAGCGATAAAATAGAGGGGTAAATAATAAAAATGAATCATGTTAGCGTGACTACAGGTCATTAAATACAACGCAAGGACTTTTGCTTCTAGCCCACAATCTTTTATTTTTTTACCCATTGGGCTTATCCAAAATTTGGATGAGATTTGTGCATAATCACGCATGATATTTTTCCATTAGTTAATATTTAATTTATTTTTCTGTTCTTGATGGGTTAATTTCGATAAATGTGCGGCTTTCGATATTGATATTTTTTTATGATCAATTTGTTCGATCAATTCAGAACAACCGTGCTGTAATATCTTTTGGATACGCCTGAAGGTTCTTTCACAGGAAAAACCTAATATCTTAGCGGTAATGTCTCGGGTCTTTACGCCTTTAATTGTGGGCAATTTGCCCACATTATTTCTACCGCGACGCTCTCCAATGTATCTTTTTAGCGCAATTCCTATGGCTGCTCGCTCGCTGCTTAAAAATGTTTGAACTAATACACTGGGTTCATATTTTTTTTCTAGTAGAGCGGATAAAGAAATCCGCCAAGAAAGTACCGTTTTCTTTTCATGTTTCTTGCTGGTTTCGATGGATTCTAAGCCATAAATGAGCTGATTATTTTCATCTACGCAGATAGCGCGGTGTTCATGCAGCGATAGGTTTTTTTGATCAGTAAAATAAGGAATTTCTTCTGGGATAACGATGTACTTTAATGGTAAGTGCATGAGGGTTGATGGAAACGTATCAAGCTCTAAGTTGTATTTAACTTTCCAAGGAATTAACGCCTTATAGTTAAATTTTCCTTTGCTTTTAGTTTCAATACGAAAGGCAATGTCCGGTGGAATGGAACTCCCATCAAGATAACGATAAATAGTTGCTCGGCTAACCCCAATTTTATTGGCCATTTTAGTAATGCTTCCAAAGTAACGAATTATTTTTCTTAGAGTTGTTTCGTGCATAAAAAAACTCCTTATTATTTTTTTGGTTACCGGCGTAGTTTATGTAAAAAAAATGTACGCATGCATACATTTTTATTTAGTAATCTAAATTAAGTTTCAGTTAATCAATTTGGATAAATTGAACTGGGGGAGCAATCAATATCCGTAGTTTGATTTGTTTGTACAAATAGGAGTTACCAATATGAAAACCTTCAATCTTGAAGAAGCGGCGCAATTTTTAAAGATGAGCCCAGGTGGTCTTCGAAGGTTAGCGGCAAGTAAAAAAATTGCTGCAGCTAAGCCTGGGAGAGGGTGGTGTTTCCTGGAAGAAGACCTTGTTAATTATGTTCGTTCGCTTTACGATCAGCCCTGTAACCAAATATCGCAGGGTGTCTCTAACAATAAGAGGAGAAAAATATGGCACTCTGGAAACGAAACAAAATCTGGTGGATTCAACTATCTCACAACGGAGATAAAATACAGAAATCTACTGGGACTACCGACAAAATAGCGGCACAAGAACTGCATGATCGATTGAAAGCAGAGTTGTGGCGCCAAGATAAGTTAAAAGAAAAACCAAAATATATATGGCAAGACGCAGTGGTAAAGTGGTTAGATGAAGTAAAAGATAAGCGTAAGCGAAGTATGAAAGATGTAATATTACAGCTTAACTGGGTAGATCCTCATCTAAAGGACAAAAAGCTAATAGACATCGATCGCGTTTTACTTGAAAAAATAGCAAAGATAAAAGAAAAGAGGAAGGTATCGCCCTCTACCGTCAACCGAATGCTAGAAATAGTAAGGGCTATTCTCAATAAAGCAGCTAATGAATGGGAATGGATTGAAAAAGTACCTAAGGTTCCGCTTCGTTATGAAGGGGAAGGACGTGATCGTTGGTTGACTAAAAGAGAAGCCAATCTACTCTTAGCAGAATTGCCTACGCATTTAGCTGATATAGCTGCATTTTCTTTAGCAACAGGATTACGCAAGGCAAATGTTTTAGGATTACAGTGGAAAAATGTTGATTTAGCAAATCGACATGCACAAGTTTCTGCCAGTCAATCGAAAACAAGAAAGGCAATTCCTGTTCCTTTGAACACCGAAGCGCTTACTATTATTCGTAAGCAAATAGGTAAACATAATGAGTTTGTGTTTACCTACCGAGGAAAACCTATAAGAAGATGTAATACACATGCTTGGAGGAAGGCATTAAAACGAGCAAAGATAGACAATTTTCGTTGGCATGATTTGCGGCACACATGGGCGTCTTGGCATGTACAAAATGGTACCTCCTTACAAGAGCTACAGCAGTTAGGTGGGTGGTCTTCTTTTGACATAGTGTTACGTTATGCACATTTGAATAGTGACCACTTAAAGAAAGCAGCAGAAAGGATAGTTACTACAAATTTACTACAATTCCCAAAACAGCATGTGCTACAGGCTAGCTGAATAAGAAATAAACTGTTAGAATTCCCCGCAGTTTTTAGGTGTTTTAAAAAACATCGGGGCGTAGCGCAGCCTGGTAGCGCACCTGCATGGGGTGTAGGTGGTCGCTGGTTCAAATCCAGTCGCCCCGACCACGAAAATCAACACCTTCGCTTGTTCTTGCTTAACGTCAGTTTTGTATAAAAAATGGCCATTTACCTACCGTAACGTCTCGAGTTTTATCCAATGAATTCATTTTTCCACGCACGGTGTTTATTTTGCCTGGCTTATCAGTATAATTGATTACAGCTGTTCAGTAATTAAACAAAATATGATATAAGATTTTATCGGCTAAGAGGGATATAGCGCAGCATTTGATATAGAAGGTGGATTTCTTCTTAAGGAATAGCAGGGAGAATTATAATTATAAATACCGTTTCGAGTATCCTATGGCAAAAAAGGAAATCAACCCAAGCAGTACATTAGAATTAATCAGCGCAATCATCAACGATGTTTCTGACATAGATAGCGCTGAAAAAAAAGTAATCTTAGATACAGCACTACAAATGGCTCAAAGCTATAGTGAAAAAGATTTGCTCAAAAATTTTAAACAGCTGCGTGAATTAACCCCGTCAGAAACGGATAAAACATTAATACTTGCAACTTGGAAAAACAAGGAATTGACACTTGTTCAAAAAGCACATTTTCTAGCTAAGCATGCTGCAGCACTTACGCCAATTCCATCTAAGAATTTCATTGATAATATGTGGAAATTTTTAGGTATCGTGAAAAATGATAAAGAGTTAAATTCATTGTTAGCCAATCCACAGGGTTATATTAATAGCCAGCAAAATTTATCCGCTTATGCGCTACAAATTTTACAAATTATTATTAATGATCCGCTATTTAATAATTTACCCGCCATTAACCGACCTGCTACCAAGGATGTTTCTACGCCTATCGCCAATCAAATGCACCAGCTGAACTTGCCACAATATGCTTCTACCGATGAGACAGGAAAGCATTGTGAAAGCAATGCGAAGTCGAAGAGCCCGCGATAGGCGTGCGTTGACGGGCGAAGCAGGAAACGCATCACGCCGTAAAGTCATTTGTGGGAGGCACGGGCATGAACTCCGAAGGAGTGAGTGCGTGCCGGACGCAGGACGTATCGCGGCCTAATTTCAGTCGCGTCATGCGAACGAATTTCGGGGACACCATGGCCGAAATTCTTCGGGAGCATAGCGACTCACTTGCGATGCAGCAAGATTTCCTCAGTGTATTAACCCCGATGTAGCCGATGAAGTGCTGGCAAAGTCCAAAAAAGAATATCACGGCCCTAAAGTGATGGGATTTGCGGGTGCGATGGTAAGTTATCATCGCGAAGCCATTAAGTAAACGGCTTTGAATGTAAAAAAAATGAAGATGGGTGCATGCCATACGTTTGCACAATTAGCCGCCGATCATTTTTTAGCGTTGATTGAAAATGCTCAGCTAAATCCGATGCCCATAAAGATATTTAACCATCAAGCTGCACTCGGTTCACATACGTTTCTGTTGGTAGATCATACCTCTAATGATTTAACAGATTTATCAAATTGTTTGATTGTTGATCCTTGGGCCGTGGCCATGGGACATCGAGATAGGGATGGCGTGTATACCGAGGACAACTATCCTTTTTCTGACATGACAAGCAATTTAGTATGTTGTTACGATAATCAAGCGCCGGTTATTACGGATAAAAAAACTAACAAAGCGACGAGTGCTTCATTTGATCAGGAAATTCAAAGTGCTGTTGCAAATAGAGGATTCTTTTCAAATCGATCCGCCACTCAAAGACAGGAAGGTTTAAGCGAGTCTCAAATAACAACCGTTAACTTTCTAACTGAATTATCCGATATGACGGGTCAAGCCACTAAAAAAAGTTTAATGCTAGCACTCAGTGATGCCGTTAAGGATAAGAGCTTATCGTCTAAAAAAGCGGTCATATTAGCGACGGTTGCATCACAGGCAAGATTCATTGAAAAAGACGGTAATCATTATAAATGGAAAAAACCAACAACGGTTGATCAATCAACGTTACCCGCATTTAATAATAAATCAATGCTACTATTTTGGGAAAATTTTATTAATAGCAAAGCGATTGAGCCTATGGACGGCAATTTAAAAACAATGGATGCCAGTATGCTGGATAAAATAATTGGCTTTTTAAATAAACATAATGAAGTTTTAGAGTTTAATCAATCAGCTAACATAAGACCCAGAATTTGATACAGCGTGATGAATTGTCTTATAGTTAGAAATTATATTTTATAACTTCTAATTATAAGGCTTCATTACGATGTATAAAAATCAGCACGCGTCCAATGAATTAAAAATTAAACAAGTGGCTTGTGGGCAAAACCATAGCCTTATCTTATTAGATAGCGGGCGTGTTTTTGCAATGGGCAGTAATCAACATAAGCAATTAGGTTTATTCGCGCAAAGTAATTATTTTACGCCTACCGAGATTGTCAATATAGAACCTATTGATCATCTCAGCGTTGGCTTTGCGCATTCTTTACTGTTAAGTAAAAATAAAACACTCTGGGCCATGGGAAGTAATAGTGATAAACAACTTGCCTTTAAAGAGGATTCTCCAGAGCAGCTAAGTTTACAAAAAGTCTCTCACTTAGCCGCCATTACGCAGATCATCGCGACTGATTTTACAAGTGCCATTTTGGAAGGGCAAAGTATCATTCATCGCTTTGGTATCCCCGCATTAAAACCCCATCGCTTGCTGAATGATAAGCTATGCTTGCTGCCTGATTGGGTGGTGATGCCAGAAAATTTTAATGTGGTTGATATCTCAGTTGCTCAAAGGCATGCGTTGCTTCTCACCACTGAAGGCGAGGTTTATGGTCTTGGCTCTAATGAATATGGTTTGTTAGGATTAGGCGATGTTCCTAGCTGCGAAACCTGGACTAAGTTAGATCTACCCTGCGCGAAGCATATTAAAGCAACTAGCTTAGGCAGTGTGGTATTAACCCTAAACCATGCGCTTATGGTGAGCGGTATAAACTCATACCAACAATTTTCAAGTGCCCATACCAGAAAAATTATTCCTCAGTTTGAAACCCTCGCAAGCGGGGTAAGCACCTTTGATGCTTACGATTCACACACCTTGTATGTAGCGGCTAATCAGCTCTTTGCATTAGGCTGTAATGATAAGGGGCAATTAGGCCTAGGTGAATTGAATGGGCAAAAAACAGCGTTGGCAGCACTTAAGCCTTTTATTTTAGCAAAGCCCGTTATAGATACCCATATGCAAACTCAAATAAAAAAACCTGAACTTGCATTTTTTATGGCATCTAAAGATAAAATGATAACGCCCGAAGAGGAAGAGCAAGATCTTGCCTGGGAAAATTCATTATAACAATCCGCGGTAATCGCTTCTTTATGCGCTAAAGCCAGTGTTCGTGTGAACATTTACTGCTATAGTAGAGCAAGAGGAGCAGTTTACCTTATCTTATCTATTGGCAAAGCAGGAGATAGAAGAATGGCCATTTATCAACACATTTTAGTCGCAATTGATCTGCATCCGACCTGTGATGAAATTATATTAAAGCGTGCGCATGAATTAGCAAAAATGAACAATGCTACCTTGTCGGCTATTCATGCGGTCGAGCACATTAATGCCTATGGCGTTGCGCAAGCCTATCCCGCTGTCATTGATCTAGAGGGTGAAATGCGCGTAGAAGCAACAAAACAATTGGCTCAATTATCTAGCAAGTTTTCTATTCTCGCTGATCGACAATACGTTGAAGTCGGTTCACCCAAGGTCGTTATTTTAGATAAGCTAAAACAGTTGAAGTCAGATTTAATTATTATTGGTAGTCATGGACGTCATGGTATCGGTGTATTATTTGGCTCTACGGCAAGTGCAGTTATTCACCATCTGACGTGTGATGCCCTGGTTGTCAAAATACCTGACCATAAACTGACATAAATTGGATGCCTATAGCACAGCTAAACATCCGAGCGCGAAGAGTATATTTGTTTATCTACGATTTTTGAGCTACAGTAAGAAGGTATTATTGCAGTAGTATGCCAAAAATAAGACATTTTACTTGATGCGTGTTACTTGATGTGTGTTACTTGATTAAATAAAGGAGTATTTATGTTCAAGAATCCGAGTGTTTTAGATTGGGTTGCACTAGTTATCTTATTTATTGGTGGTTTAAACTGGGGGTTAGTCGGTTTGTTCCACTTTGATTTAGTCACTGGTATTTTCGGCGATTACAGCCCTATCGCAAGAATCCTGTATATTATTATCGGTCTTTGCGCTATTTATGTGTTAGTTCGTGCGCTAAGCTGCTGTAAAAAAGGGATATCAGTACCTTAAAACTTTCGTCATGGTGAGCGAAGGTCAGTGAGCGTGGCCATCCGTCATTGCGAGTGCTACAGGCACGAAGCAATCTAGGAAATACGTAGCTGGATTGCCGCGCGCCTCCGGCGCTCGCAATGACGAGTTCGTAGAATTATTCCAAGACGTTGGGTGTTAACTCAACTTTTTCTATTTTCTCAAAACGTAAACTGATCTTATCTGCTGAGGTTTTAGCTTCTTGAATATCGGTATGTGCTTGTTGAATATGCTTGTATAGATTATCCATACGTTGCCTAAACCGAGAAAAGTCTTTGCTTAATACCGTCAGGTGTTCTTGAATCAAATGTACCTGTTCACGCGTTGCCGCATCTTTTAATACCGCACGCGCGGTTGTTAAAATAGCCATCATCGTCGTTGGCGATACTAACCAGACGCGTTGACGATGCGCTTCTTCAACTAAATCATAATAATTGGCATGAATTTCTGCGAAAATGGCTTCAGCTGGAATAAATAACAAGGCACCTTCAGAGGTTTCGCCAGGGATAATGTATTTACTTGAAACGGCCTGAATATGATGGCGTATATCGATACGAAACTGTGTAGCGGCTGCTTTTTGTTCACTTTTTGGTAAATCATGATCGGTTAATTTCCTAAAACCTTCTAAAGGAAATTTCGCATCAATCGCGATACTGCCGGTGGGAGGCGGGAGCAGTAAAAGACAATCCACACGTTTTCCATTACTGAGAGTGTGTTGCAAACTAAAATGGGCGGGTGGTAGCACATTTTGAATCAGCGCATTTAATTGCACTTCACCAAATACACCTCTAGAACGCTTATCCGCTAAAATTTGCTGTAAATTAATCACATTATTAGAAAGCTCAGTGATTCTTTTTTGTGCTTCATCAATCAGGGCAAGCCGTTTTATGACATCCGTAAAGGTTGCAGTGGTCTGTGCAAACCCATCAAATAAGCGTTTTTCTACCTGCCCGCTGATCATTTGTAATTTTTCTTGCGTATTTTCAGTTAATTTATCCATACGTTGACTAATGGATTGCAAGCCTTGTTGTATGCTGTCTTGTAAAAGTTTTAAATTACCGAACTGATGCTGATCAAATTGTTGTCTGTGCAAATTTAATTCGCGAAGTAATTGCTCTTTTGATTCGGCGGCATGACGGTGATCCGCAACCCGTGAATCACCGAGCTGATTGAGTAAACGATTAATATCCAACCAACGGCTTTCCATTTGTACTAACTTTTCATGTTGGCGCTCTAGTTTATAAAAATGAAACAGCGCAAATCCTATTAAGCTGGCAAGCAATCCTAAAGTGATATATATAAAGTTAATGGCAATCATTTTTTCCTATTTCCTAAATAAGCAATCAGATGATTAAAAAATATCTGAGCAGCTTGTTGTTAATGCTCGTATTCTATTCAAACGTTCCGTATGCGGATGACAGCAATCGACAGCGCCAATTATTTTGGCAAGCACGCCAGCTTTTATTAGCCAAGCATTACCGGCAATTTGAACAATTAAAAGATCAGTTAAAAGATTATCCCTTATATCCTTATTTATCTTATATCAAAATAAAACAGCAACTAGCTTATCAGAATGTCGTAGCAATAGACGACTTTTTAGAAAGCTATAAAGACACACCGTTGGCCAATAAACTACGTACTGAGTGTTTAACCGAAACGGTTAAACACAGGGATTGGACACATTTTATACATTATTATCGTCCGATTTATGCCCCTACACTACAATGTTATTACCTGAATGCTTTATTAGCGACGAATCAACAACAAGCGGCCTATAAAGCGATACCTGAACTATGGCTAACACTGAATTCACCGCCTTATATCTGTCATCATGTATTCTCACGTTGGGAGCACTCAGGCGAGCTGACGCATGCATTAGTTTGGAAAAAATTAGAACAAGCCATTCAACGAAATAATACACCTGTTATCCAGCATTTAGGGCAGCTGTTACCGGCAGATGAAAGACAGCAGCTTAAGTTATGGTATCGGGTCCATAATCATCCGTTGTTGGTGGAGCAAAGCGAACAATTTGATGCCGACGATCCGATTGATAGAAAGATTTTATTAGACGGTATACGTCGCTTAGCAACAAAAGATCCCAGTGAATTGGTTGAAACATGGCCACTACTGGCAAAAATGTATCAGTTTAACGAAGCAGAAAAACAAAGCTTGCTCAGTAGCTTATCTATTTCACTGGCAAGGCATGCCGACCTAGATGCAGGCACGTGGTTAAAACAAGTTAAACCTACCTATACGGATTCAGTGCTACGTGAGTGGCGGGTACGTAATGAGCTATTAAAAGGGAATTGGAAGCAGGCATTGTATTGGATCAATCATTTAACACGTAGTGAACAAAAACTTCCTTGTTGGCGTTATTGGCGGGCGAGGGCATTAGAAGAAACCCAGCAAACACAGGCGGCCACGGTTATTTATAAACGTTTAGCCACTGAAGTGGATTATTACGGTGTATTGGCCAGTCAACGCTTAAAGCAACGCTATTCTCCAGCAATACAGCGGGTATTAGGCAGTCCGGTGGCGTTGCAACAAAGTGAAGCGATACAACGTGCAAAAGAACTTCATGCATTAGGCTTTACAGGCGATGCGCGTCGCGAATGGTTATGGGCGCTACCGCATTTATCTATTCCACAGCGCCAGGCGGCTGCACAGTTAGCGAAGCAATGGGAATGGTACGATTTAGCCATCATTGGTGCCGCTAAGGCTAACATACACAATGATATTCGATTACGTTTTCCGATGGCTTATCGTACACCGGTTTTAGCGACGGCAAGAAGTTTGCATTTAAATGCCGCTTGGATTTGGGCCATTATGCGCCAAGAAAGTGCCTTTATGTGGAATGCAAAATCGAGTGCGGGGGCATTAGGATTGATGCAAATTATGCCCGGAACAGGGAAAATATTAGCGAAAAATCTTAATTTAGCCTCGACTAATTTATTAGATCCCAAACAGAATATTCGTTTAGGCGGTTTTTATTTAAAACGCTTGTTAAAAACATTTGATGGTAACCTGGTATTGGCTACAGCGGCGTATAATGTAGGGCCTACACGCGTTAAAAATTATCAAACGCTGTATCAACGTTTACCACGAGATGTTTGGGTGGAAATTTTACCTTGGAAAGAAACGCGCGACTACGTTAAAAGCGTTAGTTTGGCCCGAAACTTATATGGCCAATCCTAAGCAATGACGGTCTATTAGCGAATGCTTTGAGTGACTCGGGCCTGTCTTATTATTGTCTTGCTCCTTTTTTAAAAAAGAAAACATTAAAAAGCCAAGCGGCTTAATAAATCCTTAATTTATTTACTCTATTATTCTTATCAAAATAATAATAGGACAGATCTCAAATGATTTTGGATAATAAAAATAAAAATCAACTGGTAGGAAGACTATTCGATAGATTGAAGCGCGATGAGGCGTTCAAAAATTTACTATTTAACAATGATAAAGTAAAAACATTACAGGTATTTTTAACCCTGTTTCCGTTTAAAAGTGATTTGTCTAAGCCTACAGATAATGAGAAATCATATAATGATCTGGTATCTCTAGAATCGACTAAAGAGAAAAATAAAGAACCAGAAAACAAGGGCTTTATTTATAAGACACTGTTCACTTTAGCAACGCAGGTCAAATCTGCAGCTCCCCTGAGATCTTATGTACTTTCTAACTGCCGTCGTGATCACGACGAAAAAAGCATTCTCGTAGAAAATATCGTCTGGGAGCGTATAAGAAAGACTATCGATTTTTTTCTTAATTTTGACGTTGAAAATGAAAAATATCGTATAAAAAAAACGAGGGTGTCAAACAATACGCAAGATTATTGGGTTCAACCTTACGCTTATAAAGGGAGAGAGGAGAGCGGTGTATTGTACCTTTTAGGGGAGTATGAAGATGGGGAAAAACCTAAAAATCTAATCGAATTATTATCGAATCAAGCCGGATGGAGCTTAAATTCAACAAATGATTCATTGTTATTAGAAGATTTATTGTATCAACTATTAACCTATTGCCTAGTCCATTTTTTAAAGCTTAATTTTAAAAATATTTCATTAAGCTTAACGGAACACCTAGGTTATTTCATGCAGAGTAAGCAGATAAGAACCAATATAAAGAACTGTGATATATATCTTGAGGCTTTTAATGATTCAATACGCCATATAATCAGTGGGTTTGGTGAAGAAAAATTAAAAACAGGCGAGTTTGAAAAAAATAAATCCCCTTTGCAATACAATATCGATGCGGCTACTTTTCCAGAGCTTGGTTCAGGGTATGTGCTTACACAACAAGATTTATATGCTTATTTAAGTGCTGAATTCTTTTCAGGCGAGATCCTCAATAATAAGTTATTTAGAAGCTTTGTTATTAAGCCGGACGGCAACGGTGCTGTTAACCGACTAGAAATAGAATATGACCCTATACGGGTATGCTGTTCCAAATTAAGGCTAACCCATCACACTGAGCTGAATAGGCTTCCTCATGAAATCCTCGATTACGTTACTTTATTAATTGTTAATTTTGGTACCGAAGCAAACCCAAAATGGTCTTGCCTGAAAAAAAATAAAGCAGGAGATTGGTTAGCTTATTTGCCAAAAAAACATGGGGTAACGCTATGGAGCATCATTGATATCGCCTCTACAATTTCTTTCGTCGATGATGAAGTGAGTGATTCTATAGAAGCTAAGCCAGAGGACTGGAGCGAATGGAATACCGCGCTGCTGAGTATCATTATTCCTTCCTTATATCATAATCAGGAAAGTGAGATTGAAGAACGCATCCGAGCTTCTACGCTTGAAGAGCGTTTTAGCGCGGTGACTGAAATCTTAGTCACCGCTGATAAAAAAAAATCATATCACGAAGCATTAGTTTTATCCGGCCGTTACTCAGATCATTCTATAAAAGATATTCTTAATGATCCAAATTTAGTCAAGGAAAATCCATTTTTAAGTCTGCCAGATTATATTGAGTTTGAAGCGCAGGTATTAACCGGTAGTTATAGAGATATCTCAAGCGATAATAAGACACTCACTTTATCTCCCTCTAATGCTCAGGAACTCATTGCAGGTTTATATAAAAATGAACGAAGCAACATCGTCGTTAACTTAAAGGATACGTTTAGTCTTTCAAATGAAGAAGGTGCTTTATTGATTGAACTGTTTGCGCATGATGCACATATTTTAAATATTAGCTTTGAATTTTCAACGAGCACTAATAACCAAGCGGCTAACGATATTAATGCATTGATTAAGCATTCAAAAATCTGTGTTGCTAGAAATAATTATCTCAATTTAAATTTAAAGGCATCGTTTCCAGGTTGCTATAACAGCTTAAAAAATGCTGAACACATGTGGCGTGACACGGGTCTGTATATGGTTGATTATTTAAGCGTTAATCGAAAAAAATTTTCAAATAAATCATTTATTGAACATTATTTAAAATCCAGATCATCTTCGCCGGAGCACCCAAGCTATTGGACCGCTTTGGGGGAATCTGGATTAAACACATTTTTTAAACAGCTCAGTCAATTTCCTGTCGATAATGAGCGATTCCCATTGCATGGCTTTTTTGATCTTGAAAGTGAAATAGAGCCTTTATATAGCCAATATTTTTACAAAGCACTCAAAGTCTTTTATGAAGCTAGGGATAAAATAAACGATAATGATGCAAAAGATTTACCTGTTTTTGAGAAGCTTGAAATTGTTCTTCCAAAAAAATCGGTAGATACCGATAGTGTTGCTAAGCTATTGGCTTTATTAGATAAATATGACAATAAATCGCCTTTACTGAAACAGTGTTTGGTGTTACAGGGATTTGACGTCAACTTGAATGAACATAGCGCATTATTAGCCGTATTAGAACAAAAAATCCATGCGTATAAAATAAAAGTTCAAATCGCTATTCCGGCTTTAGATGCTCAATATTTTACGGATATAACAAAATCATCTATCGTTGCTCAGTATAGAGCCTTGCAAAATCAAGTACAGTGTAACTGCCAAAAAGACGATACCCGCCAAGAAGTCGTAGAAAGTGCTAAAGAAACCTTAAGCAACCATAGCGTAGTACCTCAACCTGTAGTCCCTCAATCGGATGGAAAATTAACTGGTAACACACAATGGTTATTAAAGGAAACGCCTGTTTTGTGTTTTCAACAGCAGCAGCAGCAACAGCAGCAGCAACAACAGCAGCAGCAGCAACAACAGCAGCAGCAACAACAGCAGCAAACGGCAAAGTTGGATGCTTATTTATATGACGAATCACAGTTGTTGGCACGTAATAATATATGCGCCTATTTATCTGAACATTCAAACAATCTTTCAGCCGATCAAAAACAAGATTTTTCTAAGCAATTTTCTAGTGACGCACTTAAATTATTCAATGCCATTGTAGGCAGTACGAAAGAGGCCAAAGGATTGATTGAGGCCATAGAGAAAGACGCAATGGATGTCATCTTAAAACATTCAGCTCAATTTCAAATGGGTATATCCATACATTATCCCCCCGCCGGATTTTATTTTTGTAGCGGAAAAAACGATCGTATTATTTTATGTTATAGCGAATTACAGAAAATATCAGATCTTAAACAACAATCCGCCGCGGAGAATTCTATTGCCTATAGAGTGAGCTTAGACAATAAAATGCCGACAGAAGTCATGCAAGGTGATTACCGTTTATTTGAAAGTATTTCTATTAATGAAAAAAGCGCATTGAACGTATGTTTTGACTTAGCAACACCATCGTATGATGACTCAAGCGATCTTGTTCTTAATGCATTCGAGACCTTAAGGGATAAGAGTCAGACAGCGCCTAATTTTTTTAATAAAAAACCTTTGCCCGTTGCCGCTATACAAATGAGTTACTACGCTGTGAACGGAGCGTTGTTTTTGGCCAATGAATCTGCTGAGACAACGCGCGAACAACTTAATTCTTTTCTGAGCGATAAGGATAGCTTTGATAAAAATTTTATTACATTATGTTTTGCAGATAATTTTCTGACAGAAGCTAATTTAAAGGCTTTAGGGCAGCTTTATTATTATTATGGCGATGCAGCCGTCGTTCAATTTTTCAAATTAGCTGAATCTATTTATGCTTGTTTTGGGGAAGAATACTTCAAACAATGGAAAATTGGCTTTGTTGATACGGTTGTTAATTTTTCTGAGCTATTAGATATAGCTCAAGTTAATGCCGTGTGCGACTGCATTAAAACCTTGCAACAGAGTGACTATCGACTATTCTGGGAGTTATCGAAAAAAAATACCGATTCATTAGCTTATCATCCATTTTCTACAGACTGGAATAGCTTTAAATGTTTCATGACTTATCTAAAAAAAAGGCGATTACAAGTAAAGCCAGAAACGATAGATGCATTGATACTTTATAAAAAGCCATTCCAGTTATCCTTATTTATAGAGCGGGTCATGTATGCACTGGATAGCATAGAAAACATAGGTAAAGATATAACTGCGAAGCAACAAGATCTTATTGACGATTTGGCTAAGTTTTCTTGGTGTTCCGGTGATCTGATCTATGCCATAGATGAAGGCTTCTCTTATTTTGATCCTGATTTAGCATTAGAAAACTTTACAGGCTCAGAAAATAAAATTTCTTATCGTACTTCTATGAGCCCGAGCAATGATAAGCAATATTGTATGTTTAGAGGCTTGCGATTTGCTGCGTTTCTGTCAGATATTACGCTAGCGCAATTTAAAAAATATAAGACTCACTTGCAAGCGATTAATGCTTTAGCGATTCAGGATTGTGACAAAGAAACTTTAACGACGCTGCTTTTTATTATGACCCGTAGCGGATGTGATTCAATCGATGATTTAAAGAATGATTTATTTGATAAGTATAGCGAAGTTGATAGTTCATTTTTTACTTTTATCAGTGATTTTAATAGAAAATTTGTTTTAGAGACTGAAACTCAATTTGGCATAGACCCCTGTAAATTACACTTACAAGATCTCAGTATTCTTTATAACTTTTGCAATCAGGAGAATTTATTAGCCGATTTTACAGCTAAAAGTAATCATTTTATTAACGCGGTTGGAAGGTTATTACAGTTAAGCAAAGAAAAAGATTTATACGGTAAAAATGGTTATCTTGAAATATTAAATAAATACGATGTCTTCTTAGAAAGAAAAAAGATTAATCAATATTGTCTTTCTACCATCGCTTACTTTATTTTTCGTACTAAGAATAGTAACGATGAGGCGATAGTCTCGTTATTTAATTTAATTAATAACGTTTATGAATCATCTAATGATAATAAGATCAAGCAAGTAGATTTTCTTTTTCAACAACTTAATTCTATTGATTTTAATCATAAATTCCCGGATAAATCAGAAGTTGAAAGCGTTTTAACTTTGATTAAAAACGCAACGAATGAACAAAAAGTAAAGCAGATCAGACGCGAATTTATTAACCAGCAGATCAAGGCTGGCTGTATTATTCCCTTGCAAGATGCGGATTATCGTATGTTGTCAGGGGATGAGCAAATAAAAGCCTTTGGTAAATTAAAATTATCACGTTTGTACTGCGATGAAAATCAAAACTCGCTAAAGGCTTTATTTAAACGCATTGCGGTTCCTTCGAATGAAAATACGGATATAGATTCATTGCTAGATAATTTAGCAGAGATTTTATCTAAATTAGATACACATCCAAATTTTAATCAGCTTATTCAGATCGTTGCTTTACTTAATAAACAGGCTGAAAAGGGAAGTTATTATTCTTTGTCGGCGTTGAATTCCTTATTATCTGCTTTATTACCCGTGTCAAATGGATTCCTGCAACTTTATCCTATAAGCGCATTGGACGTTATTTTAAATGAACTAAAAAATCAACAGGGTATGCAGGGATTAATCAGCCCTAATTTAGGCTTATTATCTGGCAGCATAGATAGTGATTTACTCGTATCTATTCAACAATTAAAACAGGAATCCTTTACACCAACGCAAACGGTTAAGTTAATCCAACTTTTCTTAAAAACCAAGCAAGGAAATTTGTTAGATTACGATAGATGTTTAGAGGTTTTAAAAGAAATTAAAAGTAACGGAAATGAAGCACTGGCTGCTAATTTTCTGAATTTATTTTTAGGTATTGCGCAAGAAATTGAACAGGGTGAAGATGAAAATATACCAGAGAAAGCCATGGAATCTCTTCATGATTTAAGAGATTTAGCTCTAGAAAAAGATGAAAAAAAACAAGCGATCGTTATTCAACTCATAACACTTAGCCTAAGCACTAACTCGGCAATTATTTTTTTAGATACATTTTTAGATAACTATAAAAAAATCCTAAACGAGAACCAATCAAATGAATTAAACGAAACTAATTTGTTGATGGTACTGGTTCAATCAATTAAACAATCGAATCTGCTGGATGAGAGTTCTTTACAAAATTGTGATGCACTTATTAGCTTATTAACATCATTATCTGACCCGGAACTTGAAGAATTAGCGCTGTATTATGCTTCCTCGGTACCCGTGCCAGATCTTAACTTTTATCGAGATTATCAGCAGCAGAATAACGCTTCCGCTGCTGAAACAAATATTACGCAGATGCTGGATTATTTTGAATGTGGCTATCAAAAGGGTTCTACACGTAATTATAGTGTAACTGAAGAAGATAAAAGTAATTTAAAACGCATTTTATCTGAACTGAAGTTTAAAGGTGGTGCGTCCTTAGATTTTGAGCAACAACAAACGCTGATCAGTCTCTTATATTTTACTAACAGCTATAGTCAATCAGAAGGTTTAGCTACATTAAAGACAGTTAAACTAGTCAGTAAATTGCATGGCTTAGCAGAGGATTTACGTGCTGGCAAGATGGATAGCTTTGACAAGATGAAGCTGGTTGCCATCATGCGTGAAATTTTATTACGTAAATCGGGTAAGTGGGCGACACATACACAATTATTAGCCTTGACTCAAGGGATTTTAAGCAAGGATCAAAGTTTGATCCTGCAGATAGCGCCTGGGCAAGGAAAAAGTATGATTAGCGCGCTGTATACCGCATTTTTAGCGCTAGCAGGCCACGAGATAGATCTTTTCAGTGCTAAAACCGAGCTCTCTGTGCGTGATTATGAGGAATCCTTGCCATTCTTTAAGACGATGGAAATTCCTTGTGGTTATATTGATCAAAATTCCGCTGAAAATGATTATAAATCGGCTATTGATGGTTCTTTAGGTGCTGTTAATTTTACTACCCCTGCTGGATTGAGCTTATTTTTTTCTCGCTTTGTTCTACTTGGAAAAAGTATATTTTCAGATAAAAGCAAACGCATTGCTTTTATCGATGAAGCCGATTTCATCTTATTTCAAGAAGCCAAGATTCAATATAATTATGCGCCAGGTGAAACGGCTGCTTTTGATTCTAATGTTTGGATTTATAAGGTTATTTTCGATTTTTATGAAGAACATCCAGATCGGTTTACTACATACATCCAAACAGATGATCTAAACCTATTGCTTGAAGAAATTAAAAAAAATAGTTCTTTAGCACCTGAATCTTCCGACTTTATCGAACGTTATGCCATTGAACAACCGAATCAAGCAACAGCAGAAATATTAGTCACGCTAATTAAAGCGGCCCATGCTGCAAAACAGTTAACTAAAAATAAAGATTATTCTATTGTCAAAGAACAACGTTTAATTCAAAAGGAGTTGATTACTGTAAGCATGGCGTGTCCTTTGATTGAAAGCCAGCTTCAATTAGGATCAAGCTATGGAAACTATGTACAGCAGTTTTTACATATTGGCTTGAATAAACGAGAAGCTAACCAAGATAGAACCCCTAACTTTTTGATTAATCCTATTTCTTCAATCGCATTATCACTCAATATACGATCGTTTCTAGCGGAGTATTATCAAACTTGTATCGGTCTGACAGGGACCGCTGGTGGTCGTGAAAAACGCAGGCTCTTAAAAGCACAGGGTTTTAACACACTTAAAATACCACGGCATACTGAAAGTCGGGCTATCGAATTAGCATCTATTTTTGCGTCGTCACTAGACCAGCAAGTTAACTCTACTTGTGACATGTTGCTTAAATACCATCAGCAACCTATTTTAATAAGCTGTAGGGACGATAATGAAGTGTTAGTGCTGCATCAAAAAATTAAGGATGAGTTAGAAAATAGAACCGCAGTGCAAGAAAATAGTACGATACAAGAAATACTCAATCATTTAATATGTGATACCAACACGAGTGGTAAATCTGAATCAGAAATATTAAATGAAGTGGGAAGGGCCGGTACCGTAACACTCAGTGCTCGAATGGGCCGTGGTACTGATATTAAACCGTATTCATCGGAGGGGGCTGTCGATTTAGGGGTTATACAAAGTTATTTACCGGGTGAAAATGACAGTGACGGAGATACGCGTAAACAAGAAATAGGGCGTGGAAATCGTGGTCATGAGGAAAAAGAGATAGTTGCTTTTTCTATCGGTATCTATGATCTATCCGATATTAATCGTAGGGCTTCTTCAGCAGAAAATAATTATCCTGAGTTATGGAAAGCTGCCGAAACGTATACACATTATAAAATAAACAAGCGGAAAACAAAAGCCAGTGAAACGCTAACAAATGTTTCTGAAATTACGCCAGAGATATTAACGGCAGAGACATTAGTTGAATTTGAATCGGGCCTAGCAAGAAGAGAACATCAACTAAGCAACGCAAAAAATACAACCTTATCCACCTTATCGCTTTTGGTTGCAAAGTTTGCCTCAGCTGGAACAATCACTATTAGCGATAAAAAAAATAAAGAAAAATGGATAAGCTTCATGCTAGAAGTGAACGAAAGTTATGCTGGCTTTTTATCGCTGGAAGAAGAAGGCACTGCAATTAATAAATTTAATCAATTTATTAATGATTTAAAGTCAAAAACGCGTGAGGTATTTAGTTCATTAAGTCTTCCTGTTTTAACAAAGTATGTTGACGTTATTAATAATGCACTCAATCTACTTAAATTAGAAGAAGTCGATTTAAAAGAAGCCTTAATAAAAGAATGGGAAGTGCCAAAAGATCGAGCAGGGCAAGCACAAACAGAAACTAATCCTACAAAAGGATTACTCGACTTTTTACCCGATTACGCAAATAAGATTAATACCCGTTTTTTTTCTGAGGATATTAATGATGTGGATCTATTAAAAAATAGCTTTCTTCCTGAAGGCGATAAAACATTGCTCCAGTTTTATCGTCGTATGGATTCATTAATAAATAATAAAACCTATTCAAATGAACAATTGCATAGAGTTCATTCTGCGCTGAACGAGTTATTTAATTCAGATGCTATATTGTTGATAGCATTAGATAAGATTCAGATCTTATTAGATATTTTAGATAATAAAAATGATCCGGGCCGTTTAAGTGGTTTTATACATCTATTATCTATTTTTCATCAACATGCTATTTTTAAAAATAAACCCATTACAGCAGACTCTTTGAGCTGTTTTTCAACATTGTCTGAAATGCTCGCCGATTTAATGGGATATACGCAGACTGAAGAAGACAAAGAGGATTATGGTAAATTTTTAAATGAGCTGTTAGACGCATTTAAAGATAGATCGCTTGATCATAAACGTTTAGCTGCTATTAAAAAATACATAGTAGGTAATAAACAAGCATGTGACATACTCATCAGCTTTTCAAAACAACAAGCTAATAATGAAGAAGGTGCGTTTAACTATTTATATGATTTAATTTTAAACATTAATACGCTGCCACGTGTAAACGATCTAGAGGATAGACTCGATACGTTTGTAAACATTATTATAAGCAATCAATCTACACTGCGTAACAAGCCTTATTTTGTAGAAGTTATTAGCTTACTTTTTTTTGCTGACGGATCCACTGTTAATGCGAGCGTTTCTGACAAGAAAGAAGTGTGTGATCTTTTGTTTAAATTGTCGGATCTAGCAATACCCGAACAAATTAAAGCCAGTCTTTACGCTAGCTATCCAGCGCTTAAAGCAGTAAATGAAATAAAAACTTATTTAAATTTCGTTTTAGCATGGGAGGAAGCAGCTAAAGATTATTTAAGTCAAGCAAATTTAAATAAGGATGAAGGTCTAGGTCAATCCATTTTACGGTGCTCACAGCAAGATAGGACTGAAAACCATGTAGTTAAAAATTTATATTTTTATAGCTCACTCAATAAAGAAAACTGTCATAGTGTAGCTCCAGCCTTTATTTTAGAACTAAGCCAGGATTATTTTTCTTCTGAGACCGCTCAAACCGACAAAGAACTATACCAGAGCCTACATCTGGCAGGATGTTTGTCGAGCCGATTAGAGTATATAGAAACTAAGACCGCCCAATTTATTGAGTCTTATAGACAAGATGAATATGCCTTAGCGTTTAGTAAAAAAATAAAGGCTTTTCATGGAAATAAAAAAGAAGAAGAACTTTTTACTTCACTGAAGGCGCCTAATGCTGAAAAAGAACGGATGCTATTCGGATTATTATTAGCTTCTGAATTATTAAAAAATCAGGATGAAGGGAAAAAGGCATGGTTGGAGCAGCTTAGCCAACTTTATGCTGAATTAATTACACCAGCGCGTAAAGACAAATCAAAGCTATTGGCACGTTCAAAAGAACTTCAGCATATCAATGAGAATAAAAACAATTTTTTATCTGATCCTATCCCTCTCTCAACAGGTGATAAAGTCTTAATAGACGAACCATTGAGAAACACGTTGGCGAATATAATTCAAACGATGAATATACTTTTCAATTCGGGTGAAGGTTCCCTTGCTCAGGAAATAGCCAAACAATTAAATGGTTTAGGTGCGATTATTTCAGATCAATTGATTATTAAGTGCTTTGATAAATTTAATTCAAATGTACCTTGGCAAAAAAAGTTAAAGATACTAAAAGCTAAGCTGGATCCCTTGTTTAAAACGAGTGAAGCGGTTGCACGATTCGAGAATTCATCACCTAGTTTATATCAATTTTTCAAAGATAAAAAAAGAAAACAGATAGATCAGTTTTTTGGATTAGTAATAACACAGGATTGTGAACCGGTGCATGACAACCTTCTGCTAGCCTTAGCAAAAGAATATGTTGCTAAATCTATTTCTTTAGCTGACTTAGAAGCCGCGCTTAAACTAGCCGGTCACTTTGGTACTTATTTGAATTCAGGAGATCCTTCAGCGGTGCTTAAGTTTTTAAAGGAAAATAGCAACGATGAAAATAGCGAGCGATATAAGAAGCTTATTGATATTGCAAACGCTTTAAAGGAAGAAAATTGGGCCATATGGTTTGAAAAAGTTAGCGCTTATTGGGAAGAGCGCGTCTTATTTATGAGCTTATTAAGTAATAATGTTATTGTTAACGCTACTGGTTTACATGCCGAGGCTTGGGAAAAATATTCTCAGCTAGCTAAAGAAACGATAAATGAAAACGAAATAAACGAAAAGTGTCAATTTATCGATACGCTCAATCTATTAAATGAACTCAATCACGTCGTCTTATCAGAAGAAGAAAATCAGCCCATAATACAAGATCAAAGACTCAGTGATGATGGTGATTTTGATACATGTAAAACAAGATGGTTAAATGAACTTCATCAATACGGTGGATTTTTTTCAACAGCTGATTGCACGCGTAATCAACAAAAGAAAAAACTGTATACGGCCGTTGAATCGATTCAAGCTGATCGACCAGAACTTTATTTAGAAGTATTGCAGGCGCTTGAAAAGCTGCAGCGCGATATTTTTGTGAGCGACCAATATTCACATAGAAATAAAAAGAAGGGCTTTAGCCGCTTACTTGACTTAAGCATGAAGATTAAGATAGAGGTGATAAAAAAAATAATGGCAAGCAAGGATTCATCGCAGATTGAAGAGGCCTTCACGCTGGTTGAAAAAGGATTTGAAAATAGTGAAGCTATATTAAGCCGGCGTCTAGAGAACGAAGGTAGTAGCTTACTGCTTAACCTAATAAAAAGCTGGTTCCTTAAAATAATAGCACTCTTTTCTCCTGAACTTGATTCTCAAGTGAGCGAGCGAGCTACGATTTTTAGCGACGAGGGATACCCTAAACAGCTCAATTATCTAGTAAAACATTGTGAGGATATGAACGAAAGTGCTTTTTCTGAAGAAAAAGCTAGAGATTACGATCTTTATTCTATAAGCGGGTCTTATTAAATAACTATCGTTTTTATAATCAATAAAATAGCCTGTCACCCCACATGAAAGTGGGGTGACAGGTTTAAGTCTATACGCCGATTAATTTCTTACTTTGGCATTTTTTTAACAATTAAGGCATTGTTTACATTCGTAACGCCTTCAACTTGTTTTGCGAGCTTGGTTGCTTGTAGTTTTTCAGCGTCTGTATCAACAAACCCCGTTAGCTTGACTTGGCCTTTGTAGCTCATAACAGAAATAGCTAAGCTTTTAAGATCGGCATCAGCCAATAACTTTGATTTAACTTTCAGTGTTATTACACTGTTATCAACATATTGACCCGTGGATTCTTGTGGTAGTATTTTATGATTACCCATAGCCATTGGGCCAACAATAGGTAATGCGATTAAGCTTAAAATAATAAGTAATTTTGCTTTCATAATAATGAATACTCCTATTTAAAAATAGAAACCTTAGTTTTCGACTATTTTTTTACGGTTTTGTATCAAAATAGATGACTAAATAACCAAATAAGTAGTAATACGGCAATAGGGATGCCCAATAACCAAGCAATTAAATATTTCATCGTTTTTTATCTCATATTGATGATCTTGCAGAGAAAAAAGCCTCTCTATCCAAAGAGTAGCCAAGTCATTCAATAAATCAAGTTTAAGGATAGGTAGCCAAGTGAGTCGCTATGCTCCCGAAGAATTTCGGCCATCGTGTCCCCGAAATTCGTTCGCATGACGCGACTGAAATTAGGCCGCGATACGTCCTGCGTCCGGCACGCACTCACTACTTCGGAGTTCATGCCCGTGCCTCCCACAAATGACTTTACGGCGTGATGCGTTTCCTGCTTCGCCCGTCAACGCACGCCTATCGCGGGCTCTTCGACTTCGCATTGCTTTCACAATGCTTTCCTGTCTCATCGTTGGACCGGCGTGCTTAAAATTTGCGCTATAGCTAACAAAATTTAGCTAAGCAAGGTGGTCCAGCCGAAGGACAGGAGCGCGTGTCGTTGTTTGCCTTTTAGACAACTCTAGTCGCATCCCTATTAAAAAGGAATATCATCGTCAGCAAATTCACTGACCATTTCGGTTGACTTGTTCGTTCCGCGTGCAGGCTGCGGCGATGCTGAGAAATTATTATTCTGTTGTGTAAACGCAGGGGTGTCGGATGCTTGAGCACCTCGACTATCGAGCATTTGTAGTTCATTTGCCACAATTTCAGTGGTGTACCGATCTTGACCGGTTGTTTTATCTTGCCATTTTCGAGTTTGCAAGCGTCCTTCAATATAGACTTTAGAGCCTTTTTTCAGATATTCACCGACAATTTCAGCGAGTCGCTGAAAGAGAACGACACGATGCCACTCGGTACGATCATGTTGTTCACCGGTTTGTTTATCTTTCCAGGTTTCACTGGTTGCAATATTAATGGTTGCTACAGCACCACCACTTGGCATATGGCGAATTTCAGGATCCGCACCTAGATTACCTATCAATATTACTTTATTAATGCCTCTAGCCATTAGGGTACTCCGACAAAATCGATACTAAATACAAATTCTAATTCTTGTGAGTAAAAAAAGAAAGCTAAAACTAGGGTTTTTATAAGAGGTTTCTTTTCGCAATGTTCGGGGTTATAGTGCGAGGTTTGTTAGATCATTGACTCGTTTATTCTAAAATTTAACGTAGAGCTCTATGGATATTATTCAAATTCGCGGCGCGCGTACGCATAATCTAAAAAATATCGATTTAGATATACCCCGCGGACAATTGGTTGTCATGACAGGCTTATCCGGTTCGGGTAAATCTTCTTTGGCGTTTGATACGCTCTATGCGGAAGGGCAACGTCGCTATGTAGAGTCTTTATCGTCCTACGCACGCCAATTTCTTTCGATGATGGAAAAGCCCGATGTGGATCACATTGAAGGACTTTCTCCAGCGATTGCGATTGATCAAAAATCGACCTCACATAACCCACGTTCCACGGTGGGAACGGTCACCGAAATCTATGACTACTTACGTGTTTTATTTGCCAGAGTAGGGGAGCCACGTTGTCCTATTCATGGTACTAGCTTAGCGGCACAAAGTGTCAGTCAAATGGTAGACACCTTGATGGCTTTGCCGAACGAGACCGGGCTTTCCATCTTAGCGCCGTTAGTTCGAGGGCGAAAAGGCGAATATAAACAATTGTTTGATCACTTGCGTAGTCAAGGTTATCTGCGCGTACGTATTGATGGGCAACTCCAAGAATTAGATCAACTTTCTTCTTTAAACGCTAAACAAAAACATACGATTGAAGTGGTGGTAGATAGAGGCATTAAAATAAAACCTGAAAATCGATTGCGTTTAAGTGAATCCTTGGCAACCGCCGCTTCACTCAGTGAAGGTTTGGTGATGGTGGTAGTACAACCGGATTCAGCCAATAAAAAAGCGCAGGAATTAGTTTTCTCCGAACGATTTGCTTGTACCGAATGTGGTTATAGTATCAGTGAGTTAGAGCCGCGTTTATTTTCATTTAATAATCCAGCCGGCGCTTGTCCACAATGTGACGGTATTGGCCATGAACAAATTTTTGATCCCGAAAAAATATTATCGCATCCTGAAAAAACCTTAGCTAAAGGTGCTATACAGGGTTGGAATGCACACAATCCCTATTATTTTTCGCTATTAAGCGCTTTAGCCAAGCACTACGACTTTTCTTTGGATAAACCCTTTAATAAGTTGCCAAAAAACATTCAAAAGATGATTTTAGAAGGTAGCGGAGAAGAGGAAATTAATTTCCAGTACAAAACTGAAAAAGGACATACCTATAGTAAAAAGAAAGCATTTGAAGGCGTTATTCCAATGATACAACGCCGTTATCAGGAGACTGAATCACAAATGGTGAGAGACGAACTCGCGCGTTATTTGGTATTAAAACCTTGTTCGGCCTGTGGTGGTACTCGTTTAAAAGAAGCTGCACGTAACGTTTTTGTAGCCGATAAATCCATTGCACAGTGGGCTGCCTTACCGATTGATCAACTCCGCGCTCGTTTTGAAAAATTAAGCTTATCCGGACAACGTGCTGAAATTGCCAAAGGTTTAAAAAAGGAAATCATTGATCGTTTAAAATTTTTAATTGATGTGGGCTTAAATTATTTATCATTAGATCGTAGCGCCGATACCTTATCGGGCGGTGAATCACAACGTATTCGACTGGCGAGTCAAATTGGTTCGGGTTTAGTAGGGGTGATGTATATTTTGGATGAACCTTCGATTGGCTTGCATCAACGAGACAATGAACGCTTACTCAACACCTTATTACATTTACGCGATTTAGGTAATACCGTTATCGTGGTAGAGCACGATGAAGAGGCGATACGGCACGCTGATTATGTGGTTGATATGGGCCCCGGTGCTGGCGTACACGGCGGGCAGGTGATTGCACAAGGTTCACCGGCCGCGATTATGCGTAACCCGGACTCCTTAACCGGAAAGTATCTCTCAGGTGAGCGCCAGATCAATCCACCTAAAAAGCGTCATAAACCGAATTCAAAGCATGTACTGAAGTTGATAGGGGCTTCTGGGAATAATTTAAAAAATCTGGATGTTACGATTCCTTTGGGTCTGATGACCTGTATTACCGGCGTTTCGGGTTCAGGTAAATCCACCTTAATCAATGACACGCTTTATCCCATCACCGCAAGAGCATTAAATAATGCCACGCTGATTCAGCCTGCGCCTTATACGGAAATTACCGGTTTAGAACAGCTGGATAAGGTGATTGATATTGATCAAAGCCCCATTGGACGTACCCCTCGTTCCAATCCAGCCACGTATATTGGGCTGTTTACACCCATACGCGAATTGTTTGCCGCTACCCCAGAATCACGTTCACGCGGTTATAAACCAGGGCGATTTAGCTTTAATGTCAAAGGCGGGCGCTGCGAAGCTTGTGAAGGCGACGGTGTACTGAAGGTTGAGATGCATTTTCTGGCTGATATCTATGTGCAATGTGATGTGTGTAAGGGCAAACGTTATAATCGAGAAACCTTAGAGATACAGTATAAAGGTAAAAGCATTCATGAAATTCTAGAAATGACCGTGGAAGATGCGGCAGTTTTCTTTAAGCCTGTTCCGGTACTGGCTAGAAAGCTACAAATGCTGGTTGAAGTCGGTCTTTCTTATATTCGTCTCGGTCAAAGTGCACCCACACTCTCCGGTGGTGAAGCGCAGCGGATTAAACTGGCAAAAGAACTCAGTAAACGTGATACCGGTCAAACGCTTTATATTCTTGATGAGCCCACCACGGGTTTACATTTTTACGATATTGAGCAGTTATTAAAGGTTTTATATCGTTTACGTGATCATGGTAATACCGTGGTCATCATCGAGCATAATCTGGATGTCATTAAAACAGCAGATTGGATTATTGATTTAGGCCCTGAAGGTGGAAATAAGGGTGGGGAAATTGTTTGTGAAGGCACACCAGAGCAAGTGGCTAAGAATCCTGCGTCTTATACTGGGAAATTTTTAAAACCCTTACTGGGAAAACAAAGCGGATTGTCAGCCGAGAAAAATGGCCGTCACGGCTAGGTGCATTGTCATTGCGAGCGCCGCAGGCGCGCGGCAATCCAACGATGAGACAGGAAAGCATTGTGAAAGCAATGCGAAGTCGAAGAGCCCGCGATAGGCGTGCGTTGACGGGCGAAGCAGGAAACGCATCACGCCGTAAAGTCATTTGTGCGAGGCACGGGCATGAACTCCGAAGGAGTGAGTGCGTGCCGGACGCAGGACGTATCGCGGCCTAATTTCAGTCGCGTCATGCGAACGAATTTCGGGGACACCATGGCCGAAATTCTTCGGGAGCATAGCGACTCACTTGGCAAAGGATAATTATTATCAAATAAAAAAGCCAGGGTGAACCGGGCTTTTTAGATCTTAGAGTTAAGATCAGATGAGTAGACTCATCGATTAACCGAAGTGGTAACCAAGACCCACAGCAACAAAATCAATGTTACCGGGACGGTTTTTACCAACGGGTTGGATATGCGTCCAAGAAGTATCAACCGATACATTTGGCGTAATGTCATAGCTCACACCCACAGCCGCTTCAGGCGCCCATATGTGTTTAGCTACGTCACCAGGAACTAATGTCATGGATGATGGAATAGGAAAATTAGCAGGTTTATTTTTAGCATCTGTCACGGAAATAGAGTTAGCTTCTACTGTCGTGGTTAAATAAGCTACACCCAGCTTACCATAGACATTAAAATTGCTTGCAATCGGTAAAATACCTTTTGCAGCCACGTCAATAGCATTCTGATTGAGTTTTAATTTTCCATTAACATTTACGGTGTTATTATACTCAGGGTCAATATTGGTATCGGTTATAGCATAATTTGCATTCGTTTTTCCGCCATGTAATTGCATATAACCTAATTCAACTGCAAAATTTTGGCTGAATTGATAGCCCAAGGCTAAACGGCCGGCTAATCCATTATCAGAAACTTTATTCGCGCCTAAGCTTTGTACAGAGAGTGTATCCTGATCATCGCTAAACGGAGATACTATATTGTTAATATCATTAGCAATATTTAGTTTATTACCCATATGGGCATTGGCATAACCGAGCTGGCCAGAAACATACACGCCAGGGGTTGCTGCATTAGCGGCCATAACACCCAGTGCAGAAACACCAAGTACGGCTGTTGTGATGATTTTCTTAAGCATTTTTATTGTTCTCCAAAAGAGCTTAATTAGTTAAGTTGAGCATTATTTAGACTAAAACACGGATTGTCAATCAATCTACTAAATTAGTAAAAATATTGTTATCTAAAAAATTGATTAAGTTTAATAAAAAAAGCCCGGATAAACCGGGCTTTTTAACGCTCAAACTTTGGTCAGATTAAGAATAATCGATTAACCGAAGTTATAACCTACACCGACGGCAACAAAGTCAATGTTACCAGGGCGGTTCTTACCACCGATAGGCTGGATATGTGTCCAAGAGGTATCAACTGAAACGTTTGGTGTAATGTCGTAGCTCACACCAACAGCCGCTTCAGGCGCCCATTTGTACTTATTAACAGCCGATACGGAATCATCATCCGATTTAACGGTTGTGGTTAAATAAGCTACGCCCACTTTTCCATAGACATTTAGATTATTAGCAATCGGTAAAATACCTTTTGCAGCTAAATCAATGGCATGTTGGCTAAGCTTAGGATTTAGATCGGTATTTACTTTTTTACTACGTAATTGTAAATAACCTGCTTCAACCGCTAAATTTTGGTTTAGTTGGTAACCAACGGCCAAACGACCTGCGATACCATTGTTAGACAATTTGTCTACATTGGTTTTAGGTCCCATGTGCGTGTCAGCGTAACCGAGTTGACCAGTAATATACGGGCCAGGAGCAGCGGCATTGGCAGTCATAACGCTAAGCGCAGAGACAGCAAGTACAGCCGTTGTGATTACTTTTTTAAGCATTTATTATTCTCTCCTAAGAGGTTAACTAGTTAAACGAGCCTCTATTTAAACGTTCGCTCAACTTGTTGTCAAGTTATGTCAAGAGATAATAACTTTTATCAAATTAATCTATTACTAATTATTAATGTAAGTAAAAGTGCATATACTTTTTAAAAATAATTAAACTAACGGTAAAAATAAGTGTTTTAATCAAACCTTAAGTAAAGGAGTTGGTTAAAAAATGTACTGTTATCCAATGAAGGGTAAAGTGTAAAGGTAAAGCTAACATTACCAAAAAATGAACTGATAAAACAAAAAACCCCTTATACAAGGGGTTTTTTTTAACACGATAACGAACTAACCAAAAGTGTATCCTACACCGACAGCTAGAAAGTTAATGTTACCCGGACGATTGTTTCCTACTGGGTGGATGTGGGTGAAGGAAGTATCAACGTTAATATTTTGTGTAACGTCATAGCTCATACCTACAGCCACTTCAGGCGCCCATTTGTGTTTGGCAATACCTAGGGCATCGTTAGTATTAAAGGAGTTATTACCATCATTTGTTTGTAAACGGGTTGTTAAGTAAGCAACACCGGCTTTACCATAAACATTAACATTATGCGTTACAGGTAATATGCCTTTTCCAGCAATATCAAGCGCATATTGGTTACTAGAAACAGTTGCTGCGTCAAGCTTGGTTTTGCCATCTTGTAATTGCAAAAAACCAACTTCCATGGCAACGTTTGGGGTGATTTTATAACCCAGCGCTACACGACCGGCAATACCATTATTATCAAGCATTCTTTGCTGTACGTTAGATTTTAAGCCGGTATCAGCGTAACCAATTTGACCTGTTACATACACGCCGGCAGGAACTTGGCTAGCACGTTGTACAGAAATGGTTTGAAACTGACCGTTGCTGTCTTTCGCTTCTACAACAACAGGCTTAGCTTTGCGCTTTGCAGGTGCTACTTGAGCAGGCTTGTTGTTCTTTTTCGCGTTTTGAGCGGTATCTGAAACAGTTGCAGCGTTAGCGTTTACGAGCGCTAAAGCGGAAACACTGAATAGACTAATAGTGATGATTTTCTTAAACATTGTTATTATTTTCTCCTGGAGAGATTTTCTTGTTAGAAGCTGTATTTAATCGTCTGGCGTTGACATTGTCAATTTTTACAGCAAATTATTAGGCTCATCCATTCATTAGAAACAAAAATCTGTCTGGTTTAGCCAAAATAATAAGAAACACCCAGTGCATAAAAGTCACTGCTAGGCGCGTGATTGCCACCACCTATTTTTTGAATACGATTCCAGGAAAATTCAACTGGTACATTAGGTTTTAATGCATAACTGATACCTAAACCAATGGTAGGTTCTAATGTATTCGTGTAACTATGGCTAGTGGAAGTATATGATCCATTCGTAGTTGCATAACCTTGAGAATTAGCTTTGACATAAGCAACACCTAGTTTTCCGTACGCACTCAGTTCCTTGGTCAGTGGCAATATCGCTTTCCCGGTTAAATCAAATGCTCTTTCTTGAGCGGATGCCGTGGCAAGATAATTTGTACCACCCGTTGCGGTGATTTCGCTGTTGCTAAAACGACGGTAACCGACTTCAACGGCTAAATTTTTATTCAGCTGATAGCCAAAACTAAGCCTATAAGCGGCCGCCCAGTTATTTAAATCCGGTAAGGCAACCGAGGAAACACCATTGTTGATGGTTACCAAATTACTGGTATTAATATGCGTATTACCATATCCCAGTTGTGCGCCGGCATAAAATCCATCCATTTCTGCCCGTGCGGATTGTGTGATACAGATACCTATGAGCAAGGCGGCAGTAGAAATTTTTTTTAGCACAGGGGACTCCTAAAGCTTAGAATTATAAATATACAGCAGAATATATTAACGTATTTTGTTGCTGCTTTGTTTACTAACCAAAATAATAAGCCACGCCCACAGAATAAAAATCAGCGCTAGGGGTAGAATTACTTCCACCTACACTTTGGAAGCGTGTCCATGCTAAATCAATTAATACATTGGGTGTAATGTCATAACTGAGACCTAAACCAAAAGCAGGATCCCAGCCATCTGAATAACCTAAATACGATATCCCATTCACGATACCAGAGCCATCTGCTTTAACGTACGCTAAACCCATTTTTGCATAAATATTAAAATTATTAGAAAGTGGCAATAGCGGTTTTGCCATAAAATCAAGCGCGTTCTCACTTAACGAGATATTTTGACCAGAAACACCACCTACACCTGAAAAATCTATATCCGAAAAGCGCGTATAACCAATTTCCAACGCTAAATTTTGGTTGAATTGATAACCACCCGCAATACGGCCAGTAAATACGACTTTACTATCAATAGAAAGTGCCGCTGCATCGGACGCTTCCGCATGCGTATTACCCGAGCCGATTTGACCTAAAATATAAAATCCAGGGATAGTGGCATTCGCTAACGCCGGAAGGGCACTAAAAAAAACAAATAAGCTCTTTAGCCAAAATTTTTTACACATCGAGCACTCCTTGCTAATATGTTGCAACATTGTACTCTTTGCACTTGGATTTTCGGCTGTGTTCCCGCTCAATTCGCAATCCTCATGTATGTCATATACACTGCGGTTGCTCATTTTCGCGGCGCCTTGCCGAAAACCCCATTGCTGTGAGTATATCAATGCAATCGATTTTCTTCTTGCTTATTATACGATACCTTTCATGAAGCAGCTAACCCGTTTACGACCCTACGCACATTTACTACGACTACATCAGCCCATCGGTGGTTTTTTACTGCTAGGGCCTACGTTATGGGCCTTATGTTTAGCAGGCGAAGGGCATCCTTCTTTAAAGCTGATTTTTTTATTTACGCTAGGGACTTTTTTGACACGTGGGTTAGGTTGTGTGGCTAGCGATATTGCCGATAGAAACTTCGATGGCTTGGTGGCACGGACTAAAAAGAGACCGCTAGTGACTGGCGAAGTAGGGCTTAAAGGAGCACTCGGCTTATTAGCAGGCACCTGTTTTTTGGCACTTTGTGTGGTACTGCAACTGAATGCACTCACCATCAAGCTTTCTATTATCGGCCTTGGGTTGGCATTGATTTATCCTTATGCAAAACGTTTTACGTATTGGCCACAAATGGTATTAGGTTTGGCTTTTTCATGGGGAGTCCCTATGGCATTTGCCGCGCAAATGAATCAAGTTCCACCTATGGCGTGGTTGCTCTTTATGACGGCCGTTTTATGGCCATTAGCCTATGATACGATGTATGCCATGGTGGACAGGGAAGATGATAGACATATAGGCGTTAAATCAACGGCACTGTTATTGGGCCGGCATGATCGTCTATTTATTGCAGCCATACAGACTAGTTTTATGGCCTTGTTGATTTTATTAGGGTTTTTACTCAAACTGCAGGCGAGTTATTATTTGTTTTTAAGCCTAGCGGCGAGTTTGTTTGTTTATCAACATTACTTGATCAAGGATAGAAACCCTGAACGTTGTTTTAGAGCCTTCCTTAATAATAGTTGGGTAGGCGCCTTACTGCTGTTAGGATTTGTTTTAGGAACGCACCCCCTATGAATAAGACCGTTATTTATCCCGGTACCTTTGATCCCCTCACTAACGGGCACTTTGATCTGGCGCAACGCGCATCGCGTTTATTTGAGCGGGTGATTGTTGCGGTGGCTAAAAACCCGAGTAAGACCCCTTTATTTGATCTGAATAAACGCATCGAATTAGCACAGGAGGCCTTGAAAGGCTTGGCCAATGTTGAAGTCACTGGTTTTGAAGGCTTATTGATTGACTGTGCACGACAACACCATGCACATGTTATTCTACGAGGGTTACGCGCTGTTTCGGATTTTGAATATGAGTTTCAATTAGCTAGCATGAACCGTAATATGATGCCCGAGCTAGAAACCTTGTTTTTAACGCCGGCGGAGCAACACTCCTTTATCTCAGCGAACCTGGTCCGAGAAATTTCCAAACTAGGGGGCGATGTGACACAGTTTGTACCCGCTATCGTTGCACAAGCCTTAAAAGAACGCACCAAAGTTAAACTATAATATGAAAAAAAAGCGAGACTATGTCATTACTCATTACTGATGACTGCATTAATTGTGACGTCTGTGAGCCTGAATGTCCGAACGAGGCTATTTCACAAGGTGAGCTCATCTATGAAATCAATCCTAACCAATGCACCGAATGCGTTGGTCATTTTGATGCGCCACAATGCGTCCAAGTCTGCCCGGTGGCTTGTATCCTCGTCGATACCAAAACCCCCGAGTCCCCCGAACAGCTGTTAAAAAAATATAACGAATTAACAACGCTAAAAGCCCCATCGACGGGTGACGCGTAGGAGGGTCCCCTGTGTTGCGGTTTAGCAACAACAGGGTGCCGAAGCGGCAGGACCCATCGCCTCCGTAATTTAAACGAAATCAAGGTTGTTTTTTTACAGCGTAAACCTCATAATACGCCCCTTTCAACGTTGTTTACTGAGGGCCTTCTATGGCAGTCCAAAAATCACGCAAATCCCGCTCTAAAAGAGGCATGCGACGTGCGCATGACGCTTTAACATCACCTTCCTTGGCGATTGATGCTAAAAGCGGCGAGACACATTTACGTCACCACATCACTAAAGATGGCTATTATCGTGGAAAAAAGGTCGTAGCAGCTAAGGAATAACCCCTTTAATGACCCTCTACACAATCGCAATTGATGCCATGGGAGGCGATCATGGGCCTTCTGTGACCGTGCCTGCGGCACTCATGTCCCTTGAAGATGATGCCAACCTAAGCATCATCCTTGTCGGCGATCCGGCTGTTTTAAACCGGCAACTTCGCCTTAGTAAAGTAGCTATTCCTGAGCGTCTAAAAATACATCCTGCTTCGCAAACCGTCGCCATGGACGAGCCACCGGCTTTAGCGTTGCGCGGTAAAAAAGACTCATCGATGCGCGTCGCGATTGATTTGGTTAAGGATGGCCAGGCGCAGGCCTGTGTCAGTGCCGGAAATACCGGTGCGCTCATGGCAACGGCCCGTTTTGTACTAAAAACCTTACCCGGGATTGATAGACCCGCTATCTCTGCCATGCTCCCCACCATGAAAGAAAACACCAAAGTGCGTGTCCTTGATCTAGGGGCAAATGTCGATTCACAACCCGAATCGCTCTTTCAATTTGCGGTGATGGGCTCAGTATTAAGCTCAGAAGTGGACAATATTGATCGTCCGCGCGTGGCGTTACTGAATATTGGTTCCGAGGAAATAAAAGGTAACGAACAGGTAAAAAAAGCCGCTGAAATATTAAAAGCGAGTAGCCTTAATTATATTGGCTACGTGGAAGGCGACGCGATTTACCAAGACGTAGCTGACGTCATCGTCTGTGATGGTTTTGTAGGAAACGTTGCGTTAAAAGTAACAGAAGGTGTCGCTAAACTGGTTGGTCATTACACGAAATTAGCGTTTAATCGCAATTGGTTTTCAAAGCTTTCTGGCTTAGCGGCGTTACATGTCTTAAAAGGATTACGTAAACGAATGGATCCCGCACATTACAATGGTGCTAGCTTAGTCGGCTTGAAAAGTACTGTGGTTAAAAGTCATGGTAGTGCAAATGACTTAGCCTTTAAAAATGCAATTAATGAAGCCGTCTTAGAAGTGAAAAAGAATATTCCCGAACGTATTCAAGAACAGGTTATTGGACTATTAAAAGAATCTGATAGTAGCCTATGAAATATTCTAGAATTGCTGGTACAGGCGCGTATTTGCCTAAAAATAGCGTAAGCAATGCTGACCTCATTAAACGGGGTATTGATACCACCGATGAATGGATAGTCTCACGCACAGGAATCCGCGCACGTCATTTAGCCGATGCTTCGGATACCACCTCAACCATGGCAGCAGCCGCTGCAAAAAAAGCTTTAGAGGCCGCGGGTTGTGCGGCAAAGGATATACAATTAATTATTGTTGCGACCAGTACCCCTGATAAATATTTCCCCAGTACGGCTTGTTTAGTACAATCTGCTTTAGCCGTTGATGGTTGTCCTGCATTTGATGTCGTTGCGGCATGTGCTGGTTTTAATTATGCTTTAAGTGTTGCGGATCAGTTCATTCGTAACGGTCAAATCAATTCAGCTTTGGTGATTGGCAGCGAGACCATGTCGAGCATCATTAACTGGGAAGATCGCTCAACATGTATCTTATTTGGTGATGGCGCGGGTGCCGTTGTTTTGCAAGCCAGCGATACGCCCGGTATTATTTCTACGCATCTTCATGCTGCAGGTTCCTATAAAGATCTACTTTTTTTAGGTACCGGATTACGTGAAGAAAAAGCCCACTTGGTTATGCAAGGAAACAAGGTATTTAAAATTGCCGTCAGTAAATTAAGTGAAATTTTAGATGAAACCTTGCAAGCAAACAATATTCAAGCATCAACGATTGATTGGCTAATACCCCATCAAGCTAATTTACGTATTATCACGGCGATGGCTGATAAACTTAAGCTGTCTATGGATAAAGTCGTTATTACGGTGGATCAACATGGAAATACTTCGGCAGCGTCTGTACCCTTAGCGTTAGATACCGCTATACGTGATGGTCGAATACAGCGTGGACAGTTATTACTGATGGAAAGCTTTGGAGCAGGGTTAGCGTGGGGCTCTGCCTTAGTCAGATATTAATTTGAATAAAGAGAACTATGCCTAAAAAAATTGCTTTTATTTTCCCTGGTCAAGGCTCACAAGCCGTTGGCATGTTATCTGAACTTGCTGCGCATTATCCCTTGATCGAAGAAACCTTTGTTGAGGCTTCGCAATCATTAGCGTTTGATCTTTGGCAACTCAGTCAACAAGGTCCGGCCGAACAACTGAACCAAACTCAAAACACACAGCCTGCTTTGTTGGCTGCCAGCGTTGCACTTTGGCGACTTTGGCAAAAAGAGGGCGGCAAACTTCCGCTATTAATGGCCGGCCATAGCCTGGGTGAATATTCTGCCTTGGTGTGTTCAGGCGCACTCGAATTTTCTGCCGCGATACGATTGGTGGCTGAACGAGGACGATTAATGCAAGAAGCCGTTCCTAGCGGCGTGGGCGCCATGGCGGCAATCGTTGGTTTAGAAGATAGCGCACTGCAAGAACTGTGTACCTCGTTAGCGCAAGGCCAAGTATTATCGCCGGCAAATTACAATTCCATTGGGCAAACCGTTGTGGCAGGAAACAGCGAAGCGGTTGATAGATTAGTGGAAAAAGCGAAACAAGCAGGCGCTAAATTAGCCAAACGTATCCCAGTCAGTGTTCCTTCGCATTGTGCGTTAATGAAACCCGCGGCAGAACGTCTCGCTGACTACTTAAATACCGTTTCTTTTTTACCGCCGCGATTTCCTATCATTAATAATGTGGATGTCAAAATAGAGGAAACGCCCGAAGCGATTAAAGATGCGTTAGTAAGACAGTTATCTAGCCCCGTACGTTGGGTGGAAATTATACAATACTTAGAAAAACGAGGTATTGAACAACTTATAGAATGTGGATCAGGTAAAGTATTGGCCGGTTTAAATAAACGTATTACGGATATCCCTACCTTATCAATACAAAACCCTGAAACATTTAAAAGTGCTTTAGTCGCGTAAGGATCTTTTATGTTATTACTAGAAAATAAGGTTGCATTAGTTACCGGCGCTAGCCGGGGTATTGGTGCCGCCATTGCCTTAGAATTTGCAAAACAAGGTGCCAAAGTAGCAGGGACGGCAACAACTGCAGAAGGCGCAGAAAATATTTCTAAGCAATTCAAAGAATTAGGTTTAAATGGCCAAGGTTTTGTATTAAACATTACCGATCCAAGCTCAATAGAAAATTTATTTAACGAGCTAAAAACGTTTGGGGCCGTTGAAATTGTGGTTAACAATGCGGGCATTACGCGTGATAATCTTTTATTACGCATGAAAGATGATGAGTGGAATGCGGTGATAGAAACAAATTTAAATGCGGTTTTTCATTTAACACAACAATGTTTGAAATCCATGCTCAAAGCGCGCTATGGCCGTATTATTACTATCTCATCGATCGTAGGTACCACGGGGAATCCCGGCCAAGCTAACTACGCCGCCGCTAAAGCAGGCATCATTGGTTTTACTAAAGCCTTAGCCCAAGAAGTCGCTACGCGAAACATCACCGCTAACGTGGTGTCACCCGGCTTCATAGAAACCGATATGACAGTCAAGCTCAATGAGGAGCAAAAAAAACTCTTATTGCAAAAAATTCCAGCGAATCGTTTAGGTAAACCAAATGATATTGCACAAGCCTGTGTCTTTTTAGCATCCCCTTGGGCAGATTATATTACCGGCCAAACACTGCATGTGAATGGCGGAATGGCTATGGTTTGAACGGCTTTTTAAAAAAAATTTTCCAAATAGATTCAATAGCGTCAGTTCAATTTAATGACGCTACTTGCGTTCCAGCAAGAATTGAATAAACTAAGCGACAGGTTTTTTACTAAATAGAGAGGAGATGCGAGTGAGTACAATTGAAGAACGTGTGAAAAAGGTCGTCATTGAACAACTAGACATCCCAGAAGCAGATGCCACCATGGAAGCTTCCTTTGTTGATGATTTAGGCGCCGATTCTTTAGATACCGTTGAGCTCGTGATGGCATTAGAAGAAGAATTTGATACTGAAATCCCCGATGAAGATGCCGAAAAAATCCGCACCATTCAACAAGCGGTTGATTATGTAAAAGCACATGAGAAATCGGCATAAGCGGATCCGTTTAAACTTAATATGACTGCGGGGGCAGACAAACGGTGAAAAAAAAACGACGTATAGTAATAACCGGCATTGGTATGGTGACCCCGTTGGGTCTTTCGACTAAAGAAACCTGGGAAGCTATTCTTGCTGGCAAAAGTGGAATAGCGCCTATTGATTTCTCAGCGCCGGATTCACTCTTTAAATCGTTTGAGCCGGATAAATTCCCCTGTCAGTTTTCTGCAAGCGTGAAAGGTTTTGAGGGATCAAACTATATCGATAAACGCGATTTAAAAAAAATGGACTTGTTTATCCAATATGGCTTAGCCGCTGCGGTTGAAGCCATTACGGATTCAAAACTCGAAATCACTGAAAAAAACGCAGATAGAATTGGTGTGGCGGTTGGATCGGGTATTGGTGGGTTACCTTTTATTGAGGAAAACCATAGCAAACTCGAAAAAGGCGGTCCCCGAAAAATATCACCTTTTTTTATACCCGGTGCAATCAGCAATATGGTGGCTGGCCAAATCTCTATTCGTTATGGCATGAAAGGGCCTAACATTGCGGTTGTCACCGCCTGCACCACAGGTACACATAATATCGGTTTGGGCGCACGTACCATCCTCTATGGTGATGCGGATGTCATGATAGTTGGCGGATCTGAAATGGCGACGACGCCTTTAGGTTTAGGTGGATTTTCGGCATGCCGTGCCTTATCGACACATAATCAAGATCCACAAGCGGCGAGTCGGCCTTGGGACAAAGCCAGAGATGGGTTTGTATTAGGTGATGGTGCCGGTATTTTAGTGTTAGAAGAATACGAACGGGCTAAACAACGTAATGCCCCCATTTATGCTGAATTAGTTGGGTTTGGTATGAGCTCCGATGCGTACCACATGACAAGTCCTGCACCGGATGGGCAAGGCGCTATGGCAGCTATGTTAAATACGCTACACGATGCCAATATCGATAAAACAAAAGTGGGTTATATCAATGCGCATGCGACTTCTACACCCTTAGGTGATGAACTAGAATTACGTGCTATCCGTCGTGTATTTGGTGAACATACAAAAAATTTAGCGATTAGCTCTACAAAATCCATGACTGGCCATTTGTTAGGTGCAGCGGGCGCGGTTGAAGCTATTTTTACTATTTTAGCGTTGCGCGATCAAAAAGCACCGCCTACGATTAACTTGGATAATCCAGGTAATCCGCCTAATGCAGAAAATCCCAATAGCAACGATGATGACTACAACGGTCTAAATTTTGTTCCGAATAAATACCAAGAATTAAAAATGGAATATGCCTTATCCAATTCATTTGGATTTGGTGGAACCAATGCCTCATTGCTTTTTGCACGCTTATAGTAGGCATGTCTAAAAAACTGACGCCAATCGCTCTCATTCTTCTGGTTGTATCGATTTTTTTAACGTATTTTGCAATACAATACCATCGGTTTTTGATAACACCCTTATCAAAAACCGAAGTCATTCATTATGTATTTAAACCCGGATCATCGATGCATCGTTTAGTCGATGATTTACAAGCACAAGGGTTTATTCAACATCCGCGTTTTTTTTATTTTTTAGCTTATTCAAAAGGCGCAACGAATAAACTAAAAACAGGTGAATATTTATTTGATCCCGGCACAACACCTTATCAGCTGGTGGATCAAATGATGTCAGGCCGTGTTATTTTACATCGGTTTACTATTGTAGAAGGTTGGACTTTTCAACAGTTTCTAACCGCCTTACAAGCATTGCCTTATGTAAAACATACCCTCAATAAAACTTCACCTGAACAAGTATTGGCAAACCTTGGCTTACCGCCTGAAAATCCAGAAGGTTTGTTTTTTCCTGCCACGTATTATTTTAGTTTAGGTGCAAAAGATACGGATTTATTAAAATGGTCTTACCAGCTTTTAGAAAAAAAGCTAAACCAAGAATGGCTTAAGCGATCCAGCGATTTACCGTATAAAACGTCTTATGAAGCGCTAATTGCCGCTTCATTAGTTGAAAAAGAAACCGCTATTCCTAAAGAACGGCCGATGATTTCAGGTGTGATTGCGCGTCGCCTACAAAAGGGAATTCCTTTACAAATTGACGCGAGTATTATTTACGGTTTAGGCGTGCACTATACGGGAAAAATAACGGTTGATGATTTGCGAAAAGATACACCTTATAATACCTATACTCGCAGAGGCTTACCGCCTACACCGATTGCAATACCGAGTTTAAGTTCCATTGAGGCCACGCTACATCCTGATAATAGTCAAAATCTTTATTTTGTTGCCAAAGGTGATGGTAGTCACCAATTTTCGAGTAACTTAGCTGAACACAACCGAGCGGTACAAATTTATCAATTAGATATGCGTTATCCGATTATTCGCAAAAAAACGAAAGGTTGCCAATCACTTTGGTATTTAAGCAAGCGAATGAAATCACTTTTTTGTCAGTTAAATGAGGTACATTCCCATTAATATGTCACGTGCGCGCTTTATTACCTTAGAAGGTATTGAAGGGGTTGGAAAATCAACACAGTTAAAATTTATCACTGACTATCTAAAACAAAAAAATATTCCTCTGACCGTAACACGCGAACCGGGTGGTACACCCTTGGCAGAAGCCATTAGAGAATTAGTGTTAACATTTGATCCCTCTAAAGAAACCATCACGCCTGACTCCGAATTATTACTTTTCTTTGCCGCACGTGCGCAGCACATTCACACCGTGATTGAACCGGCGCTAGCGCGGGGTGATTGGGTTATTTGTGATCGTTTTATCGAAACCAGTTATGCTTATCAAGGCGGCGGGCGGGGCATCGATTTAGCTTTTATTCAAGATTTACAAAAATGGGTACAAAAAGATTTAAAAATTGATTGCGTGCTCCTATTGGATGCGCCTGTTGAGCTGGCATTAAAACGAACGCATCGCCGAAAACACATTGATCGCATCGAATCTGAAACGGCTGATTTTTTTAATCGCGCCCGTGATACTTATCTTGCGCGTGCAAAACAAACGCAAAATAATTATCATGTCATCGACGCCAGTCTTCCACTCAAAGAAGTACAAAAACAAATTCAACTAATATTAGATAAGCTGTTACAACATGGATAATTTTTTACCCTGGCAACAGCAGCAATGGAGTGATCTCAATCAACTACATCGCACGAATCGCTTACCACATGCCTTACTTTTTACCGGACAATCGGGCTTAGGAAAATATGTACTGGCTATGCAGTTTGCAAAAAGCTTGTTATGTAAAGCGACAATAACCCCAGCAAGTGCCTGTCATACCTGCAATAATTGTTTATTAGTTGCTGCGCAAACCCATCCCGATCTAACGTGTGTTGTTCCAGAAAATGTGGGTAAGGCGATTAAAATTGAGCAAATACGCCATCTTATTCAGCATTCAAACCAAACCACGCAATCGACTTATAAGATAATTATCATTAATCCGGCTGAAAGCTTATTAGCCGCTGCCAGCAATGCCTTATTAAAAAATTTAGAAGAACCCACCGAGCGTACCTTATTTATTTTGATTAGTGATAAGCCAGGGTTACTGCTGCCCACTATCCGTAGTCGTTGTCAGTTTATTCGTTTTACGCCACCGCCACCATCATTAGGAAAAAGCTGGGTACGTAGTCAACTAGACTATAAAGTGGATGAAGCAGAGAACGCTATTGATATACTCTACCATTTAGCGAATGGCGGTCCTTTGAAAGCATTAGAATATGCTAAAACAGACGCGCATAAGTTATATGCCGACTTACTCCTTGCGCTGGCACAGCTACGCAGAAAAGAAATTGATCCTATAAAACTGACTGAAAACTACTTAAAAACAGACTTATCCATGTTGCTACACTGTCTGATGAAAATTGTCAGTGATCTTATTAAGTGTCATTTTATATCGGAAGATCAAACGATCCCGTTGCGTTCATTAGCGGCTGAACTCGATCCTACTTTCCTGCTCGATTTTTTTGATCAATTAATCGAGTTACAACAACATACAAAAATAGCTTTAAACCAATCATTGCTGTTAGAAGATTTATTTTGTCATTGGTTCTTACAAGGTGAAGTATGTACCCTATAGTTGATTCGCATTGTCATCTCGATCGACTGGATTTAAATTATTTTCAAAAAGATTTGAGTCAGCTATTAGCCTTTGCAAGAGAGCAGGGTGTTATTCATTTTCTCTGTGTTTGTATTGATTTAGAAAATTTTCCTAAGGTTCTGTCTATTGCTGAGCAATTTCCCGATGTGTCTGCCTCAGTCGGCATTCATCCCACAGAAGATATCGCCGAAGAACCATCACTGGAACAATTAATTGCGCTTGCTAAACACCCCAAAGTAGTCGCTATAGGTGAAACAGGCTTAGATTATTATCGTGATACAACTAAAAAAGCAGAACAACAAGCACGATTTCGACAACATATACAAACGGCGTTAGCCGTTAATAAACCGTTGATTGTGCATACACGTCATGCCCGAGAAGATACGATAGCTATCTTAAAAGAAGAGGGCGCTGATAAAGTGGGTGGCGTATTACACTGTTTTACCGAAGATTTAGCGATGGCGACCGCTGCGATTGAAATAGGATTTTATATTTCCTTTTCCGGCATCCTGACCTTTAAAAATGCTAAAGAATTACAAGCGATTGCCCAGCAACTTCCCCTAGAACGAATCCTGATTGAAACAGATTCACCTTATTTAGCACCGGCCCCTTTTCGCGGCAAATCCTGTCAACCGGCTTATGTACACTATGTTGCTGAAAAATTAGCTGAACTTCGTCAATTACCCTTAGCAGAAATTGCACAACAAACAACCACTAATTTTTTCAAATTATTCCACGACGCACAACCTAAGCCCTAATAATGATGCGGAAACTGATTTTTACTACGATTCTTTTTCTTAGTATCACAGCGAATGCACATAGCGTCTCAGAACAAGCCACCGAAAAATATTTTGCCACGATTAAAAACGATCCTAAACAACTGGATATTTTTTTAAAAACAATGCCCAAAGGGGGGGATTTACATAATCATCTCGGTGGCGCCAGCATGGCAGAAAATATGATTCGCTATGCTAAAAATGATCATCTGTGTATTAACAAGCAAACCTTGTCTACTCAGGAACAAGCGGCTTGTTGTCCCGCTTATCGCTTAGAAAACCTCCTTCACTATCCTCATTTATATAACGCAACGATTGATGCGTGGTCGATGCGAAATTTTCATAGCGATAAAGAATCGGGCCATGATCATTTCTTTGCAACATTTGAAAAATATGCGCCTATTTTAGTCAAGCATCGTCGCGAAATGATTAGCGAAGTCGTTAAAAAAGCATGCGCACAAAACTCGCTTTATTTAGAACTTATGATAACGCCAGATAATAATGCATCCGGTCTGCTAGGCAAGCAAGTTGGTTGGAACCCTAATTTAAGGCTATTACGAAAAACACTTTTAAACCATGGTTTAGGCCCTATTGTCAGCAAAATGTCAGAACAACTTGATAACGATGAAAAAGTAAAGGCATGCCGTGATTTTAAACTACGTTATCTTTATCAAGTATTACGAGAACAGCCACCTGCACAAGTCTTTGCACAATTACTGGCAGGGTTTGAACTAGCGAGCAAAGACGCGCGTGTACTCGGAATTAATATTGTTCAGCCTGAAGATGGAAAAATTGCTATGCGAGATTATACGCGGCATATGCGTATGATCGCCTTCTTGCATGGTTTATATCCTAAAGTACACATCAGTTTGCATGCAGGCGAGTTAAACACCGATTTAGTTCCTGCCAGTGGGCTACGATTTCATATTCGTCAAGCCGTAGAAATAGCGCATGCAAACCGTATTGGTCATGGTATTGATATTCAACAAGAAACTAATTCAAGCTCATTACTCAAAGAAATGGCAAGAAAACACATTTTAGTAGAAATTAATTTAAGTAGTAACGAGGCTATATTGGGTATTAAAGGAAAAGCACATCCGATATTATTATATAGGCACTATAAAGTACCGGTGGCATTATCTACCGATGATCAGGGTATACTTCGAACTAATCTAACTGAACAATATAAAAAAGCCATTTTAAGCTACAATTTTTCTTATTTAACGCTAAAAAATTTGGCACGCAATAGCATTGCTTATAGTTTTTTACTGGGTAAATCATTATGGGAAGATGATCAATATCATCAACGAGTACCTGCTTGCCGAAATAGTTTTTCTCACCGGTGTCAATACTTCCTAGAGGCTAACGAAAAAGCACAATTACAATGGGTACTAGAAAATCAATTTTTAAAATTTGAAAAACAATTCAAGTGATGAATCGGTATATTGCAAGACTTTTGTAATTTTAGATTATCTTTATCTTTCTTCTCTATCACCCGCAGATTAGCCTAATCAGAATTTTTCTTTTCTTAAAGAAAGTCCCTTCCTGAAATCTGTCATTGTGACGATGGCTATATTTAGTAGCTTTTAAACGCATTAGATTTATTTTACTCTTTAGCAAATTTAATACAATTTATGCTTAGGGACGTTGCTGACATGCAATGAATTACTGCACTTTCTATCTCTAATAGAATTATCTCATTATTTTTTTAACTTTTAGAAAAGGATATCTTATGAATACCGAACACATTACCTATAGTGCAAAACCTGATTTGAATGAAGAGTTCTACTGGGAACGCGTAAACAGAAATTTGGGTTGGCTAGGCGCTACTAAAACAGAGCAGCGTGAACGGCAAGAAAAATTACGCGATGTGGTTATTGGCGTGGCTGGCTGTGGTGGTATTGGTGGTGCCACTGCCGATCGCTTAGTCAGAATGGGCGTAAGGAATCTAAAACTTGCTGATCCGGATACATTTGAAATTTCTAACATCACAAGTGAGTCGCTATGCTCCCGAAGAATTTCGGCCATGGTGTCCCCGAAATTCGTTCGCATGACGCGACTGAAATTAGGCCGCGATACGTCCTGCGTCCGGCACGCACTCACTCCTTCGGAGTTCATGCCCGTGCCTCCCACAAATGACTTTACGGCGTGATGCGTTTCCTGCTTCGCCCGTCAACGCACGCCTATCGCGGGCTCTTCGACTTCGCATTGCTTTCACAATGCTTTCCTGTCTCATCGATGGAAAGATAGCATTGCCGTCAAAACCATTGCTTATGGCCTAAATGGTTTTTTCTTTTCAGCCTATATTGTTGGAAACGGCAAATTTATTGCGGCTCTTGGAAATACTGAGGCGGGCGCTGGCTCTTTAGTATCACCTTACCAATCTGTTATTTTAGGAAGCTCCGTTGGCTTTTGTTTGAGTACGGGCCTTGAAATGAGTGCCTTAGTTGGAGAAGAAAATTATCGCGCCGCCGGTAACACAGCAAAAGCCGCTTGGCGATTAAATGCGGTACTGGGTGGAATAGGTTCACTTGCCATGGTTTCAACGCGCTGGATTTTTCCATTGATGTTTGAATTAGAGACCGCTAAAGCGGCGGGTGACTTTTTTGCAGGGTGCGCCGTTGGTAATATCCCCATGTTAATGATCGTTACCGATGTACAAATTGGTTTTCAAGTGAGTCGCTATGCTCCCGAAGAATTTCGGCCATCGTGTCCCCGAAATTCGTTCGCATGACGCGACTGAAATTAGGCCGCGATACGTCCTGCGTCCGGCACGCACTCACTCCTTCGGAGTTCATGCCCGTGCCTCCCACAAATGACTTTACGGCGTGATGCGTTTCCTGCTCCGCCCGTCAACGCACGCCTATCGCGGGCTCTTCGACTTCGCATTGCTTTCACAATGCTTTCCTGTCTCATCGAATGAAGGCCACTGGTTTATTCCACCCGGCGTTGCTGCTGTACTGTTTGGATCCACAACAGCCTTGAGTTATTTACTGGCGTTTAAAGCAGATCTGGGTGCGCTAGGAATAGGCTTGGGTGGTTCACTGGCGCAAATTGGAGTTTGCACCGGCTTAAAATTGTGGTTTCTACAAGATAGTTATCAAAAATATCAACTTTACCAAAAATTAGATGCGCCTCTGAAAGAAATCCTAATCAAATTATTGAGTTCGGGTTGGAAATTGTCCTTACAACGATTATCCGAGTGGGGAAATTTGATGCTGATAGCAACCGTCATTGGTATGCACAGTAACAAAGATTTGAAAGCATCCAATCCATCTATTCAATATATTGGTTTAATTGCCGCTTCTTTGCAAGGTATCGCGCAAGCAACGGGTATGCTCCTGGTACGAAACAAACGTAAACAAGATAAAGCACTTGAACGAAAAGATACTACCGAAGCGATGCAGTGGAATCATAGAAATAAAATGACTATTATTCAAAGTAATGCCATTGCGTTGTTGATCAATGGCAGCATTGCTAGCACATTTTATTTTTGTAGAGAACCATTAGCGAATTTTTTTCTAGATGATGCTGAGGATCATGAAACGCATATACTCGCTGAAACATTATTGTGGGTCAATATGTTAGGGTTATTGCCTGATTCTATTCGTATTATTTCAGCAGGTGCTTTGCGAGGCTGGGGAGATATTCTTTGGCCAACAATGATAAGTTTATTAACGATGATTATGGTAGGAGTGCCGCTTGGATATGGCGCGGGTGAGTTTTTTTCAGGTGATGCGGCAGAAAATAACGAAGCGACGTGGATGTTTTATATGTAGTAGCTCAGACTTGATCGTACAGTTGCCGGTTTATAAGAAGTGACTGTCAGTTCAAGTTTAGTGAATAAACTTTTCCTTCCAGATTTGTTTCCCATCAACGAGAGTTTCTATAGGTGTTCTTCCACAACACATTTTGCCTTGACGAGTTCGTTTATTATTATAGAAATTAATCCATTCGTCTAGATCGTGTTGTAACATTTCTATACTTGAATACAATTTTTTTCGAAAAGTAATTTGATAAAACTCCTGCAAAATAGTTTTATGAAAACGTTCACAAATTCCATTCGTCTGAGGTGAACGTACTTTTGTCTTTGTGTGATCAATGTCATTAAGCGCTAAATAAAGCTGATAATCATGATGTTCGGCTTTACCACAATACTCTGTGCCTCTGTCAGTTAAAATCCGCAATACGGGCAAGCTGTGCTCCTCAAAAAACGGTAATACCCGGTCATTGAGCATATCGGCTGCCGTAATCGGTGTTTTCGTCGTATACAGCTTAGCAAAAGCAATTTTACTATAGGTGTCGACAAATGTTTGCTGGTACACACGACCAACTCCCTTTAATGTCCCTACGTAAAAACTATCCTGCGATCCAAGGTAGCCAGGATGGACTGTCTCAATTTCACCACACACTTCATCATCGTGTTTTTTCCTTCGATGAGACAGGAAAGCATTGTGAAAGCAATGCGAAGTCGAAGAGCCCGCGATAGGCGTGCGTTGACGGGCGAAGCAGGAAACGCATCACGCCGTAAAGTCATTTGTGGGAGGCACGGGCATGAACTCCGAAGGAGTGAGTGCGTGCCGGACGCAGGACGTATCGCGGCCTAATTTCAGTCGCGTCATGCGAACGAATTTCGGGGACACGATGGCCGAAATTCTTCGGGAGCATAGCGACTCACTTGTCAAGTGCGACAATCTGTGCTTCTGTTAGTAAGATGCCTTCTTCAGCCACCTTGGTTTCTAGCGCCTTCAGACGTTCTTTAAAATTCTCTAATGAATGACGAACCCAGATACTCCGTACACCACTGCCGGATACAAAGATACCTTCCTTGCGTAACTCATTACTTGCCCTGTGTTGACCGTGGGCTGGATAGGCGACGGCATAGTTCACGACGGCTCTTTTCAAATAAGGCTTCCATTCCACCTTTTTCAACCGCTGATTTATAGCTGTAAAAGGTATCTCGAGATAGCCCCATGACCTGGCAAGCTTTCGATACGTTTCCTAATTCCTCCGCTAAATTAAGCAATCCGACTTTATGTTTAATAATTTTATCAGTAGTATGTAACGTGAGAGTTTCCTCTGTTTTTAAATTTTGATTCGAAGTTTTGCACCTCTATCAAAACCGGAAACTCTCGCTTTTTCAAGCTCTGTGTACGATTACATCTGAACTAATACAGCTTAGGCGCAAAAAATATTTTCATTGTGGGTTTGTCGTTGTTTGTATTGACATCTATTGGCTGTGCCACCGCACGGCATCCTGGGTTATTAGTTTTTTACCGTTTATTTCAAGGTTTTTCTGCAGCGTTAGTGGTACCAACATCACTTGCATTAATTAAATCTTCTTATCAATCAAAACAAGAACAGTCAAAAGCGGTCGGTATATGGGGAGGAATAGGGGGTATTGCTGCTGTTTCTGGGCCACTTTTAGGTGGAATACTCACCGCATGGTTTGGTTGGCAAGCCGTGTTTATTATTAATGTGCCGATTGGGTTACTTGGTATTTTTCTAACCATGAAATACGTTGCTAATCCGCCACCTAATATTTGTAAAAGTGGTTTTGATTTGCCCGCGCAACTTAGCATTATCATAAGTATTGCTGCACTAGCATTTAGTTTAATTGAAGCCGGAAGATACGGCTGGCTTTCACTACCCGTTATCAGCAGTTTTTGCCTCTTCGTCATTACATCTGCGCTTTTTATTGCAATTGAAAAACGTACTGCATTACCGATGCTTCCTTTAAATCTTTTTCAATCAAAAACTTTTTCGGCCTCACTCATTGTTGGCCTGATGTTGAATATCGGATTTTATGGCGAATTATTTGTACTACCTTTATATTTTCAGCGGGTAGCAGGGTATTCCGTATTAATGACCGGTTTAGCAATATTGCCGCAGCCTGGGCTGGCAGCGATTGCTTCTTATCTGGGCGGCAAAATGGCAAGCCTATCGGGTCCAAAATTACCGATGATGATTGGATTGGTGATTGGCAGCATCGGTTTTTTTAGTTTATTCATCTTATTAGCTGTCATTCCGCCTCATGTTTCATATTGGTATTTTATTTTACCCTTAGCCGCGATGGGATTTGGCTCCGCCTTTACGATGCCTGCTGCAACCATTGCAGCCATGCACTCTGTCTCTAATGCACAAGCTGGAATTTCTTCAGGTGCATTTAATGCAAGTCGTCAAATTGGTAGTTTATTGGGCGTTGCTATTTTCGGTACACTCTTAAAGATGATTACACCCTTTACATTGGGCATGTGCGTGACGCTTGCTATCGGCGGCTTAGTTTATTTATCTGCTTTTATTATCACGTTACTTCGAGTGCAAACAACGAATTAAATAAAACAGAAAGTTTAAAAAAAACAATTCTAGTGACGAAGACTATTTAGTAAACTCAAAAATTCTGCACGTGTTTTCATATCATCACGAAAAACGCCTAACATAACCGATGTTTTAAGCGAAGCGTTTTGTTTTTCTATGCCGCGCATCATCATACAGAGATGCTTTGCTTCAATAACAATAGCAACACCTTTTGCATCAAGTAGGTTCATCAACGAATCGGCTATTTGGCAGGTTAAATTCTCTTGTATTTGTAGACGTCGCGCATAAAAATCTACCAGTCGTGGAATTTTTGAAAGGCCAATAATTTTACCATTCGGTATATAAGCAATATGACAGTGACCAATGAAAGGTAACAGGTGATGTTCACATAAAGAATATAATTCTATATCTTTAACCAGAATCATTTCAGTTATGGTAGAACTGAAAAAAGCGCCGTTGATCAATGTTTCAAGTGATTGTTGTGTGCCACTGGTTAAATAACGCAGTGACTTGGCAACCCGTTCGGGCGTTTTTTTTAAACCTTCACGCTCGGGATCTTCCCCTAATAATTTTAGAATCGCTTTGACATGTGTTTGCATATTTTTACTTTTTTATCCAGGCTGGGATCGCTTCGTTATGGAATAATTTTTGTGCAGCAGCTACCACTTCAGGAGATTGCAAGGCTTTTACCAGCGCTTGTAATTTTGGATCGTCCTTATCCTTTTCTTTAACCACTAACAAGTTAGCGTACTCGGAATCTTTATTTTCCGAAAACAACGCATCTTGTTGAGGATAAAGATTTGCCAGTGCCGCATAATTGCTATTAATAACTGCCGCATCCACATCCGGCAATGAACGGGTTAATTGTGCTGCATCTAGCTCTTTAATCTGCAAATGTTTAGGATTAGCCATAATATCCCGTGGTGTAGCAAGGCTTTTTGCATTCGGATTTAACTTCAGCAAACTAGCCTGCCGAAGTAATAATAAGGCACGTGCTTCATTACTCGGGTCGTTAGGAATGGCTATAATCGCATTTTGTTGGATTTTCACTAAAGTCTGTATTTTTTTTAGAATAAATACCCATCGGATAAATAAAAATCTTAGCCAACGCGACTAAGTGGTAATGCTTATTTTTAATCTCTTCATCTAAAAAAATTCGATGTTGAAACATATTGGCATCTAAACTACCCTCATTTAACGCTCTATTGGGCAGTGAGTAATCTGAAAATTCAATGATTTTCAGCGGCAAATCGGCTTGCTTTAATAAGACTGATTTAGCGACTTGCATTAATTGCGTTTCAGGACCACTGATAGTGCCTACACGAATTTGCTTCGCATCACTTTCTGAATGACATCCACTCAGACTGCTGACAAAACAGCTGAATAAAAAACATAGGCTTAAAATTTTTTTTAGCATGATTAGATAAATCTCTTTCTACCTTAATGGGAAAACCGTTTGACCCATCGATCGCCAACATATTGTATACCTTGTACAAAAGCTATCAAAATCACAATCGTGGCTAGCATAACGCTCATATCAAATCGTTGATAGCCATACCGTATCGCGAGATCCCCTAAGCCACCACCACCTACCGCACCAGCCATCGCTGAATAAGCCACTAAGTTAATTAAGGTAATCGTTAGGCTATTAATAATGCCAGGCCTCGCTTCGGCCAGCAAAATAGCCCTTATCAACTGATAAGGGGAGGCGCCCATCGCTTGACCGGCTTCTATTAGCCCTGGAGATAGCTCATTAAGGCTATTTTCAACCATACGTGCAAAAAACGGAATAGCCGCTAAGCTTAAGGGGACAATCGCCGCGTTGGTTCCAATAGACGTTCCCACCAACAATCGTGTCAATGGAATGATAGCCAACATTAAAATAATAAACGGAATAGAACGGGTGATATTAATGAGCATTGCTAAACATCGGTGAAGCAGCGGATGCGGTAATAACTTATTTGGACGCGTGACAAAAAGTAAAACGCCTAAAGGTAAACCAAAGATAAAGGCGAGGGCACCCGAAAGCAAAACCATCATCACGGTTTCACTGGTTGCATGCATTAATTCAAACAATAGATCCATCGACATAACCCATCACCTCAACCTGAAGACCTTTAGCGATTAAATAATCGATACCTTGTTGTAACGGTGTTTGATCGCCCATCACTTCTGCCACCATAATACCCAAAGTAACCTCTTTTAGAAGCTCAATATTGGCCTGTAAAATATTAAGATGTATACCTAGTTTACGCATTAAGTGCGCAATTAAAGGCTCAGCCGCTGCTCGACCATGAAACAAAATACGTAATACCGCGTGGCTATTTTCTTTTTTAGTAGGGTTAAGGCGCATTTGTAATAAAGGCGGGAGTTCCTGTTTTAACGAATGGTACACAAATTTTTCGCTAAAGCGCTTGAGGGGTGAGTAAAAAAAGTAACAATATCGGCCACTTCTACCAAATGACCTCGATCCAGCAAGGCGACACGATCACACAGTGTTTTAATGACCTCAACTTCATGCGTAATAAGAAAAATAGTCAATCCAAGACGCTGATTAATCTCTTTTAACAGCTGAAGAATATTTTTAGTCGTTTCAGGATCCAGTGCTGAAGTGGCCTCGTCACAGAGCAATATCTTAGGTTGATATGCCAGTGCGCGGGCTATGGCGACACGTTGTTTTTGACCACCGCTGAGCTCAGCCGGATAACCAAGTGAGTTGTGACTTGAATTAGAAAAATTATCTATTTGATAATTAATTTATGCTTTAAATACTTTAAATCATTTGTTAGAATGTTTCGCAGAAAGGCCTCAACCAGAAGTTTCACAAGCATCATTCCGTTTAAGGGTTTAGTTTAAACTAACACAGGAGTAAAAATGACCACAGGTAAACTTCTAGCATCCATCATTTTTAATTTAACCATTGCTACTTTGCTTGCTTTATCAGTATTTGTACCCGGATGTGCTTTTCTTTTTCCTGCTGTAGCGGGAGCAATTATTGGTTTACATTTAACAATCCCTACCTTAGCTATCATTTATCTTGCAATTTCAGCCGCTTTTATTTTAAAAGACACGATGAACGTTATTTTTAATCTTACTTGTGCCAATACCCAGTATCAATCAACAAATTCAGATATTAGCCCTAATGATACGTATTTTAATAATATGAATTATAGATTTTCTAGAACCAACGATCGTCCGTTTGTTAGCCCATCAGGCCCCTTCTTTAAGAGTAGCGATAGAAGTAACTCAGTTAATAGTCATGCCACTAACAATTAGTTATAAATAAAACAAGAATCCTTACGCCTAAGGGTTTAATTTAAATTATAAGGATAAATCTAGATAATCATGCTTAACTATAAAACTTTAACGACTCAATTAAATCTACACTTAGCTAAATTACATATTAATGTTACCAACATAGAACTTTTTGAACATGCATTTCTGCACCTTATAGGCTATCAATTTGTTCCAGAAAAATGTAGGGCTTATTATAAAGAGGGTGATAATAATTATTTATGTATGTTATTGAAAGAACCTTATAAGGTAGATGTAAATGATTTTATAACCCATTTAAAACGCTGTGTCACAGGGAAATTTTCAAGTATTAGCATTCAAGAAATTCTTATGGGGCACAATTCAAGAAATTTTTGTGCCAATATAAAAATTCCTTATCCGTTAATAGAAGAGTACCTGCCAAAAATAGTTGAAACTATCGATCTGATGCTATTAGATCCAATAAAGCTAGATTTTTATAGGTATAACCATGAATATATAAAAAAACATGGTTATTCTTTAGCCATAATCAATATTAAATATTTATTGAGTTTACAATTAAAAAATTATCCTTATGCTGATTTACCCGAAATATGGAGTGCAATGGCTAAAAAAAACGCTGGGCTAGATAAAAATACGGAATTAAGGTTTTTACAAAAAGAAATAGCGTCAGATATCGATAATTTCCCAAAAGTCACGATAACACTTCAATCGAAGGAGGGCGGAGTAAAGAAAATTGATCTTACTCGTCAATATATCGTTGCTACATTAGCCAATCCATATAGTTTAGATAGATTTTTAACTTATGATATATCACAACAAGAATTTCTTATTCCTGCTATTAAAAGTAAAAGCTCTAAAATATCGCTTTCTTTTAATGAAGCAGGTAATTATGAAGTAGACTTAGGTTGTAGCGGCTATAAAGCGCTAAATAGCTTAGAAAAATTTGGAATAGAAGCGTCTTCATATGCTATTTTTCATTCCGCAGAAAAAAATATTCGATATTGTTTTTATGATAAAGAAAATTATCTGCGATCTGTACTCGCATTTAAAGAAATAAAAGGGGATCGATGTTTTAATGAAAGGTTACATCAATTAACCTACTATATTCGTAATAACAGGTGGGAAAAATTAAGCACTGCATTAGACTTTTTTCTTAACTTTAAAGAAGAAACAGCTATATCTACTGACTACACGGGATTAGGATTCTGTTTATTTGATCTCGCTAGGAATAGTTTACATGGTGAAGCAAGAGAAAAAACGCTTTCAATTCTATTCAAAGCCTTTGAAAGGTTAATAAATAAAAATAAAGTACAAGCCATCTATAAAACAACGATGCATATGGTTTTATTTGAAATATGCTTAATAAAAATGAATGAACTATCAAAATCAGACAACAAAGCTGAAAAATTAGAATTACAAAAAAAATTATTTATTCATTCACAACAAGCAGGATTAGAGGAAAGCAATTTTTATCTAGCAGAACTAACGGGTTTAAAGTTTGGAAATACTTTAAAAAGTGATGTTATTCAAGATCCATTAGCTGTCATTTTAGAGCTAGCGGCTCTCCATAAAGAAAATAGTGAAAAAAATGAAAAATTAGCGCAGACACAAGCAGGCAGCGCTACAAATCAAGTTTTTTATTCTGGCGTCATGTTTGGCCGGAAATAGCATTGATGACTGAATATAAGGTAATTTAAGCCCAGCACTTCCGATAATTTTTCTTACCGGATTCTATAGATTACATAAAATGGGCACAATCAATCCTGCTATTCACCTTACCCGTAACAGCGGCCACCGTGGTAGGGGGGGATGGGGGATAAACTGCTAATAATAGTCGATCGCTGCAACATATGAATAGCGGGTCATACTACCATTTCGTACCACCACATAGAAAAAGTATCTTCCAGGTTTAAGTTTAGGCATGGGCACAATCAATTCCGTACGCTCTGTATTCACCTTACCCGTAACAGTAGTAAGCAACTTAGAAGACTCGAAAATTTCCACGGTATCACTAAAGTGCAGTCCGGTAACCTTCATCTCCCCCCCGTTCGCATTAAACGCCTTAGGGTTATAATCATAGATAATCGGGTCATCTACGCCTTTCTCTGGATAAGTATAGTTAGTCACAGGGGGGGTGATTACACTGGGCCCTCCCGGGGTGACTACCACAACACTGTACCTCCCTGGACTCATGGGCGGTGAGATAACCGTTATTTGCGTACCCGCACCATTTACGCGCACATCGTTGCCTTGAACACCGCCAAACGTCACTCTGCTTGCCCCACTAAAACTGGTACCCGTAATCGTTACCAACGTACCCCCTTTGGTGTCACCGTAGTAGGGCGATAGACTGCTAATAGCGGGTGCATCCACATAGGTGTAACCGCCTTTCTTAGTCACATTCCCACCAGGCGTCGTCACCATCACATCCACAGGCCCCGCTGTGCCCGCCGCAGGCGTATCGACTGTCATTTGCGTACCATCGGTACTTACCTGCACATTCTTTCCTGCCTTGCCGCCAAAGAGCACGGTCGTTTGGCCTGCAACAAAACCTGTACCGCTTATCGTGACAGGAACGCTACCGTTTAGAGGGCCTGTAGCAGGCGTGATACCCGTCACCGTCGGCACGCCCACATAGGTGTAACCGCCTTTCTTAGTCACATTCCCACCAGGCGTCGTCACCATCACATCCACAGGCCCCGCTGTGCCCGCCGCAGGCGTATCGACTGTCATTTGCGTACCATCGGTACTTACCTGCACATTCTTTCCTGCCTTGCCGCCAAAGAGCACGGTCGTTTGGCCTGCAACAAAACCTGTACCGCTTATCGTGACAGGAACGCTACCGTTTAGAGGGCCTGTAGCAGGCGTGATACCCGTCACCGTCGGCACGCCCACATAGGTGTAACCGCCTTTCTTAGTCACATTCCCACCAGGCGTCGTCACCATCACATCCACAGGCCCCGCTGTGCCCGCCGCAGGCGTATCGACTGTCATTTGCGTACCATCGGTACTTACCTGCACATTCTTTCCTGCCTTGCCGCCAAAGAGCACGGTCGTTTGGCCTGCAACAAAACCTGTACCGCTTATCGTGACAGGAACGCTACCGTTTAGAGGGCCTGTAGCAGGCGTGATACCCGTCACCGTCGGCACGCCCACATAGGTGTAACCGCCTTTCTTAGTCACATTCCCACCAGGCGTCGTCACCATCACATCCACAGGCCCCGCTGTGCCCGCCGCAGGCGTATCGACTGTCATTTGCGTACCATCGGTACTTACCTGCACATTCTTTCCTGCCTTGCCGCCAAAGAGCACGGTCGTTTGGCCTGCAACAAAACCTGTACCGCTTATCGTGACAGGAACGCTACCGTTTAGAGGGCCTGTAGCAGGCGTGATACCCGTCACCGTCGGCACGCCCACATAGGTGTAACCGCCTTTCTTAGTCACATTCCCACCAGGCGTCGTCACCATCACATCCACAGGCCCCGCTGTGCCCGCCGCAGGCGTATCGACTGTCATTTGCGTACCATCGGTACTTACCCTGCACATTCTTTCCTGCCTTGCCGCCAAAGAGCACGGTCGTTTGGCCTGCAACAAAACCTGTACCGCTTATCGTGACAGGAACGCTACCGTTTAGAGGGCCTGTAGCAGGCGTGATACCCGTCACCGTCGGCACGCCCACATAGGTGTAACCGCCTTTCTTAGTCACATTCCCACCAGGCGTCGTCACCATCACATCCACAGGCCCCGCTGTGCCCGCCGCAGGCGTATCGACTGTCATTTGCGTACCATCGGTACTTACCTGCACATTCTTTCCTGCCTTGCCGCCAAAGAGCACGGTCGTTTGGCCTGCAACAAAACCTGTACCGCTTATCGTGACAGGAACGCTACCGTTTAGAGGGCCTGTAGCAGGCGTGATACCCGTCACCGTCGGCACGCCCACATAGGTGTAACCGCCTTTCTTAGTCACATTCCCACCAGGCGTCGTCACCATCACATCCACAGGCCCCGCTGTGCCCGCCGCAGGCGTATCGACTGTCATTTGCGTACCATCGGTACTTACCTGCACATTCTTTCCTGCCTTGCCGCCAAAGAGCACGGTCGTTTGGCCTGCAACAAAACCTGTACCGCTTATCGTGACAGGAACGCTAACCGTTTAGAGGGCCTGTAGCAGGCGTGATACCCGTCACCGTCGGCACGCCCACATAGGTGTAACCGCCTTTCTTAGTCACATTCCCACCAGGCGTCGTCACCATCACATCCACAGGCCCCGCTGTGCCCGCCGCAGGCGTATCGACTGTCATTTGCGTACCATCGGTACTTACCTGCACATTCTTTCCTGCCTTGCCGCCAAAGAGCACGGTCGTTTGGCCTGCAACAAAACCTGTACCGCTTATCGTGACAGGAACGCTACCGTTTAGAGGGCCTGTAGCAGGCGTGATACCCGTCACCGTCGGCACGCCCACATAGGTGTAACCGCCTTTCTTAGTCACATTCCCACCAGGCGTCGTCACCATCACATCCACCGGCCCCGCTGTGCCCGCCGCAGGCGATCTGACTGTCCCAATTTTGCGTACCATCGGTACTTAAGGGACCCTGCACATATCTTTCCTTTCCCTGCCTTGCCGCCAAAGAGCACGGTTCCGTTTGGCCTGCACAAAACCTTACCCTAGCCTGCTTATCGTGACAGGACCGCTGAAGCCGGTTTAGAGGGGCCCTGTAGCAGGCGTGATACCCGTCACACCAGTCGGCACGCCCACATAGGTTGTAACCGCCTATCCTAGTCACATCTCCCACCAGGCGGTCGTCACCATCACATCCATCCACTAGGCCCCGCTGTGCCCCGGCCGCAGGCGTATCGCGACTGTCATTGCGTAACCATCGGTACTTACCTGCACATTCCTTTTCCTTGCCCTTGCCGCCACAGAGCACGGTCGGTTTGGGCCTTGCAACAAAACCTGTCACCGCTTATCGTGACAGGAACGCGCTCAAACAAACGTTGGAGAGGGCCTGTAGCAGGCGTGATATCCGTCACCGTCGGCGCGCCCACATAGGTGTAGGTTGTCGCAGGTGGATTGGCTACACTGACACCTCCGTATGCAGTAACTATCACTTGTACCGCCGCGCTAGCAGTACTCGCCGGTGCGATAACGGTAAGTTGGGTGCCATCAGGACTCACGTTATTAATCCTAGCGGCAGCACCGCCAAACATCACGCTGCTTGCCCCACTAAAACTGGTACCCGTAATCGTTACCGACGTACCTCCCGCTACAGGCCCATTACGAGGCGCTAAGTTCGTGATACTAGGTAAATTATTATACGTATACCCATTATTCATTATAGCTTGCTGATTATCAGGACTCTCTATCACCACGTCAACAGATTTTGTCGTTGTCGATCCAGCCATACCCGGCACTTCCACCGTTAGCATCGTCGGTGAGAACAACTCAATAACCTTCGCTAACTGTCCGCCAAAAAATACCTTTAACCCTTGGACAAAATTACTCCCCGTAATCGTGACAATATTACCTCCCGCTACAGGTCCATTATTTGGGTTAAGTTTGCTGATAGTCAGTGAGGATAAACGCGTTATCTGTTCTACTATCGCTAACACCTGAGGCATGTACACTGCGGGCGCTTTCACCCAATGGCTCACGTTAGATAACTGTTTTTGCTTCGAATCAAAGTATTCATCATAATTCAGGTTAGTACCTGGCAACCACTTTACCTGTAAACTGACGTTGCTATTACTCTGCATGCTATCGTGGAAAACCACATGCTGGCCCAACACACTTAATTCCACTCCTAATTGTTTAGATAATGGCAACCAACTTGCCCCCGCCCCGTAGCTGTCATAGCTATTCCGTACAGAAGCCTCTGTCCATAGTTTAAAACTCCCTCCAAATAATTGTTCTAGCTTAATTCCCCCTCCTAACCCTTGCCGATTTCGGCTGGTAGCTCCCGTTAATTGCGTACCGTAACGAACTCGATCGAAATACAGATTCCCACCCAGTAAGGTCTTCCGACTTAATAGCAACTCCGTTCCAACATCGATGCCGGAGCTGATTGCCCCTGCTATGCGCCGTTCATTCAAATAATTCAAACCATTCACACTGAATACCACAGGTGGTAGATCTTTATTTGCAGCCCTGGCATAATAGCCTCCTAGGCTAATACTTGGCCTATAGGGCGATTCAAACACTTGTCGGAACCGCACACCGTAGGCGAACTGATGCAGTCGATGTATAACGCTGCCCGAATCAAATTGAAAAGACAAACGCTGGTTCAAATACTCTCCACTCACCTTAAGTTGTGACAGCGGTGAAAACCCATATCCAATGGTTCCATTCAAACGGTACTGACCAGGACCATATTCGCCCAATAGCCCTAAAGCAACTTGCTCGGCTAAAGGTAGAATATATTGGGCATTCAGAAAATATCCTGTCACATTACTGTAACTTACTCCCCCACTTAAAGGACCGCTTAATCCAAATTGTTGGCTTGTTAAAGAGATATTCGATAGGTCCCCACTTTTGGCCAACTGGGCTAACGGCCCCGCTACAGACTCTATATAGCCTAGGTCGCTTAGAGACATCGCGGGCTCTTCATTCCATTGATGCTTTAATAGGGGATCCGCGGGGTTGAAACTTCGAGGCGGTTCATCCCCTGTAATATGCACTTTTAACTTCTTTTTAAGAGCTTGTAGCTTCTTATTAGTCAATGCATGAGGCCTAGCCTTTGTTAGCACGGGCTTCTTCTTCAATGTTCCCCGGCTTCCTACCCCCAGAGACTCTTTTGTTCTTGCTTGCACATATACTACAGAACTAGCGCTGGCGGGTTGAGGAGACAGAGTCTGCTCTGGCTTTTTTGCAGCCATATGATGAATAACAGTCTGCTGAGAAGGTAACGCGTTGAGTTCGGTTATCGGTGAGGCACCTACAACCCCTATCTGTAATATTTGACTATATAGCAATAATTTTATTACACGGCTGGCCTTACTAAAAAAATGAGCATACATCCCAGGCAAACTGCACTTCCTTGTCATTTTAACCTAGCGAAAGAATGGAAAAACTTTTTTGCTGTTCAGGATGAGTATAGAAGTTATTTTCGAAATTTCTAGTTTTTCCTATACGCATCAAGTGAGTCGCTATGCTCCCGAAGAATTTCGGCCATGGTGTCCCCGAAATTCGTTCGCATGACGCGACTGAAATTAGGCCGCGATACGTCCTGCGTCCGGCACGCACTCACTCCTTCGGAGTTCATGCCCGTGCCTCCCACAAATGACTTTACGGCGTGATGCGTTTCCTGCTTCGCCCGTCAACGCACGCCTATCGCGGGCTCTTCGACTTCGCATTGCTTTCACAATGCTTTCCTGTCTCATCGACGGCGTATTTTCTGTATTTAGGGTATTGATAAGCGCAAACCATATTAGACAGATGATTGGTTTTAGCGTCCAATAATTTTTAGATATAGAATAAATTTTTTGGTAAAGTAACTTCCTCAATAATGCACGAGTTTTCGTGTTTCTAAATGATATCCTAGTACGACGACTTATTTTAACATAATGAAATACAAGTGAGTCGCTATGCTCCCGAAGAATTTCGGCCATGGTGTCCCCGAAATTCGTTCGCATGACGCGACTGAAATTAGGCCGCGATACGTCCTGCGTCCGGCACGCACTCACTCCTTCGGAGTTCATGCCCGTGCCTCCCACAAATGACTTTACGGCGTGATGCGTTTCCTGCTTCGCCCGTCAACGCACGCCTATCGCGGGCTCTTCGACTTCGCATTGCTTTCACAATGCTTTCCTGTCTCATCGGTAGCTTATCCCTCAAATAAGGATAATAGCGCTTACTGATTCCATAATCACTGTAAAGAAAAGATATTCCAAATTATACTTTTTCCTTTGTTCAGACGACCATATTAGGTGTAATTTTTTAAATACATAATTTCGCAGTTGCTTATTGCTATCTGGCTTTAATCGCTTTCGTCGCATGGTGTTCACTTGCGAGGGAGACGCCGGGCGCGTTTTCCAGTTTTTCCCCTACCTAGACAGCAATAGGCGTTTTTAAATAAATCAGGTATTTCAAACCGCTACGACTCTATATCAAAAAGCTATCAATAATTACAATAAAAATATTAGATATGGTGATAGCAGTAAGAATAGAATTGAGGTTCCTATCATTACATAGCACATATAAATGCTTATTTATATACCATCTGGTTTAATCGTACTCCAATTACGACAAGCCGGACAAAACCAGTCTAAAAATTTACTATTAAATCCACAACGTAGACAACGATAAATAGGTTTTTTTTTTAATAGTTTAGCCGTAAGTGTCTTTAAGGTCGCTAAATTATTTTCCTGCTGATATTTCTCTGTTTTTTCTTCACTGCAAACATTATCTTCCTCCAAATGTAAATCAATTAAGTAATATAATCCCTGTAAGGAAGGACTTCTCTCTAATTGTTGAACTAGAAACTGCAGTGCTTTCTCTCTATCTTTTTCTTGGATTAATTTTACAATAGCCAGACAAATAGATATTTTTGAGTATTCAGATAAGGTGGTATATAAATAATTAAGCCAATCCGCTTCGCCTGATTCGCGTTTCAGATAACATTGGCTTAAAGGTGTTAGCGTTTCGGTAATATAGTCTGGATCTTGTTTTTTAATGCTTTGGTATATCTGAATGGCATTTTCCCATTTTCCTGCTTTGATCGCTATTTCACCTTTCATTAGACTCGCACGTACACAACTTGGATCATATTTAAGCGCTTGCTCGAGGAACGTGATAGCTTCTTTGGATGAGGATTCATTCTTTAGTGTGTTAAATGCTAGCTCGCAATAGTAATGGGCAATATTTTTAATAATACGCGGTTCCCATTTAGAAATTTTTTTAGCATTTTTTATGGCGACTTCCCAACGTTTTTGTTGTTGGTAGATCTCTAATAAATAACGTAATGCAACTCGGGTATATTCATTATTATTATCCTCTTCATTGGTTGCGACCTCAAAAAACAAACGCTCTGCCCTATCTAATAATCCGCCATAATAATAATCTTGGCCTAAGGCTAACAACGCCTGTATTTTTTGTGATTGGGGTAATTGGGGTCTATCAATCAAGTTTTGATGTAGTCGAATAGCACGATCGATTTCACCGCGACGCCGAAATAAAACACCCAATGCCAAATGTGTTTCGACGGTCTCGGTATCAACTTCTAGGATTTTAATAAAGGTATCAACCGCTTTATCGGCTTGTTCATTTAATAAATAGTTTAAGCCCAATAAATATTCACGATTGAAGTCATTTTTTTTATCGCAGGTGGAGTGAGAAAAATGATAATAAGCCGCATACCAGCCTGAAGCAGCTGCAAAGGGAAGTAATAAAAACAATAGTTCCAGCATACTAATGAGGATGATCTTTAAGTGGCAAAGCACGCAGATTAATCAGTTCTTCCTCTACCAACTTTAAGCGGTGTCGTAAGCGGCGATTCGCGTATTTTAATTTCACATAGATACTAAAAGCGGTTAACAACCCTAATAGCCCACCTACAATAAAACTTAATATGGCAAACAAGGAAAGCGGTAATTGTGCTGTTCCCAAATAATAATTAATGCTGATCGGCGCTGCATTAAGACCGGCAAATGTAAGGGAAAAAAGAACTAATAAAATGAGGAACAAATAAGTTAGGATGCGCATAAAACTACTACCCTTCCTATCTAACGATTACCCCACGCTTTAACGTGGGGTTTTCAATAGCTGTGAGTCTATTATTAAATAGAAGATTTTTCTTCTAATGGAGATAAAGAAAGAGAGAGGATATGATTTTTACGATCAATATCTAAAATCCTCGCTTCAATTTCTTGTCCGACTTCAAAGGTTTTACCTTCTTCGCCTAACTCTGAGGTTTTAATTTCAGCTTCTACATTATTGCCTAAATCAACTTTAATGACATCACTTTCAATAGCTCGTACTTTCCCTTTTACCCATTGACCCTTCACATAGTTATCAAAGGGATGAGCAGAAAGCGAGGCATTTTCATTCTCTAATTGTTTAATTCCGAGTGAAATACGCTCACGTTCGGGATCAATCGATAAAATAACGGTTTCGAGTTCGTCACCTTTTTTATATTTCCGTACCGCTTCTTCACCCGATAGGTTCCAAGCAATATCAGAAAGGTGAACTAATCCGTCAATACCGCCTGATAAACCGATGAAAAGTCCAAAATCGGTAATGGATTTAATCTTACCGGTAATGTGTTCACCTTTTATATGTGTATTAGCGAAATCTTCCCAAGGGTTTAATTGGCATTGTTTGATCCCTAAAGAAATACGACGTCGATCCAGATCAATATCTAAAACAACGACCTCAACTTCCATGCCTACTTGCACTATCTTGTTCGGATTAATATTTTTGTTGGTCCAATCCATTTCAGAAACGTGGACTAAGCCTTCTACGCCTTCTTCAATTTCTACGAAGCAACCATAATCCGTCACATTGGTTACTGTTCCTTTTAAGCGTGTGCCAACAGGGTAACGCTTGATCAGGTCTAACCATGGATCACCGGCTAATTGTTTGAGCCCTAATGAAACACGTCCTCGTTCTTTTTCAATCTTCAGTACAATGACTTCAATTTCATCGCCAATCGTTAATACTTCACTTGGGTGTTTAACACGCTTCCAAGAAATATCTGTCACGTGAAGTAAGCCATCGATGCCGCCTAAATCAATGAAAGCACCGTAATCAGCTAAGTTCTTCACAATACCCTTGATAACTTGGCCTTCTTCTAATTCTGTTAATAATTGTTCGCGACCCGCTTGCCCTTCTGATTCGAGGACAGCACGACGTGATAGAACGATATTATTACGCTTCGGATCAAGTTTAATAACTTTAAATTCAAGTTCTTTATTTTCAATAATACTGGAATCCCGAACAGGTCGAACATCCACTAAGGAGCCCGGTAAGAAAGCACGGACATTACCTAATTCTACAGTAAACCCACCCTTCACTTTGCCTGTTACAAAACCTTTTATAATAGAGCCAGCATCATGTGCTTTTTGTAATGACGTCCACATTTCAGCGCGTTTTGCTTTTTCACGCGATAAACGTGTTTCACCAAAACCATCTTCTAAAGACTCTATACTAACGTCAACTTCGTCGCCTACCTGAACTTCTAATTCGCCCGCTTCATTATAGAATTGTTCTATAGGAATTAGACCTTCGGATTTTAAATTGGCATTCACAACAACACGGTCTTTTTCAATTCGAACTACCGTACCGCTGATGATCATTCCTGTATGAAAAACTCGATCTGAGAAACTTTCCTCAAGTAATTGCTTAAAACTCTCTGTCATATCGTTATATCACTTGTTCTTTTTTAGAGAACTATTGTAAAAAATAGCGCAAAAAAATGCGCAGTTAATATTCAGTCATTATTGTAAAATAATGACCCCCAAAATAGCGTATTTAGCTTACTTGCAGTTTATCTAGGATACGCTGCAGTACGTCCCGAACGCTTAAATGTGTGGTATCGATCATAAAGGCATCTTCAGCGGCTTTTAAAGGTGCAGTAGAACGCTGTTTATCCTGATTATCACGTTGTTCAAGCTCTATCCGTACTGCGTCAAGACTAACACGCTCCCCCCTCGCCTTCAACTGTAAATAGCGTCGTTTTGCACGTTCTTCTAGGCTCGCGAAAAGGAATATTTTGAGCTGGGCATCTGGGAAAACAACCGTCCCCATATCACGGCCATCCGCGACCAACCCAGGGGTCTGTCGAAAGGCCCGCTGGTAATTGAGTAAGGCCTCCCGAACCTTCGGATAAGCACCCAGTCTGGACGCCAAACGTCCAGATTCCTCGGTTCGTATATCCTCGGTAATATCGCGCTGTTCCCATAGGATTTTCAGCTTATTGTCGGAAGAATCGCTAATAAAGCGCAATGTTAACTGCTTGACCAAAGGAAGCAATGAGGTCTCCTCGAAGGGGGTATAGGTTGCTACCGCTATAAAGGCAAAAGCACGATAAATAGCGCCGCTATCTAAAAAATGCCAACCTAGTTTTTCGGCTAATCGGCTACTGACGGTACCTTTTCCTGCGCCACCGGGGCCATCGATGGTAATGACTGGGACTGGGGTGTTTTCTAACAACATGATAAATAGGCTTCCCACGTCGCTTCTCGGTATCGCCTCGCTTCAAGCAACGGGTCACTGGCCTGATAAATGCCCCGTCCCACGATGATAATATCGGTTCTATTTTCCAGAATAGCCTGCTCAGGTAAGATATAATGCTGACCTAAACTGTCGCCCGCCTGATGCCATTGTACGCCAGGCGTCATATGGATGAGCCCAGGATTCTCAGTTAATTGTCTTTGCGCAATAAAGCCCATCACAAAATCAGGGTAATCTTCTGCCATTTTGACACTGGCTTGGGTATAGCTGCCCTGAGCAAGCGAACCCACAGAGCTCATTTCAGCCAGCAATAATAACCCACGCTGCTTGCTTAAACCTACTTCTTGTAGCCCTTGGATAATCCCAGGCCCAGGAACTGTGTGTGCATTAGTGATATCGGCCCATTCAGCAATTCTATAGAGCCCTCCTCCATATTGTTGTTTAACCGTATGGCCAATATCAGCAAACTTTCTATCCTCAAAGATCAAAAAAGCATGCTTTTGCGCTAAGGTTTTAAGCGCTATCAAAAAGTCAGAATCAAAATCACTCAGAATATCGATATGTGTTTTTAATAAACAGATTTCTGAACCAACGTGATCGACCAAATTCAATAATTTTTTACTGTCGGTTATATCGGCTGATAAACAAAGATTAGATTGTTTACTCGCTATCACTTCACACAAACGTTTTGCCGTTTTATTTACGCAATAGTTAATACGATCGGTATAAGGTAATTTTTTAATTTTTTTTAACATGGGATTAGAAAAGTAAAGGATCAAAGGCGGTCATCATGGGCTTAAGTTGCGTTTCCTTACTTAATAGCTCCCCCAAGCTTTTTAGTTTCGCTGGTTTAATTTCAGGCCCAACAAAAACACGGAGAACAGGTCCCGTTGAAAGTATCACTTGTCGCATATACGTTTTAGAACCCTTTTGACGTAAGGATTGCATAAGCGCATTAGCCGCTACGTTTTCCTTTAACTTAAAATCAGCCACTTGCAATACCCAAGCCTCTGCAGGAGATATAAATGCTTGGTTTGAGCCTGGATTAAACTGCTCTTGAGTAGGAGAAAAAGGCCAATGGGGCATGGTTAAGGATCTAAATTCCGCTGGCATCTTTTTAAAAAGGAGCGGTATAGCAATAATAAGTACCGCCGTCATAACAACCGCAGCAATTACCCTACTGTTTCTTAATTGTGCCACCTTTTTCCCCTAGAAATCTATTCTCTAGGATTATAACCCATTCATTAATAGACTGCCCATACTAAAAAATGTGAAATTAGCAAACTATAAATGCCCGGTATTTGCTCACATAGCCCTACACAAACTAACCTATGCTTAGACATTTAATTGTATTGCATTAAATATAGTTTCTTTATATGATCGTATAAAAAATAATATGGATTTATTTTTATAAAAAAAAGGATTTTTTAGTGCTTGATATCCTATTAAAAACTACAAAACTAACTGAACGTGCCTTTCAACCAAAACCCAAAGATCTCGATCTCCTCAAAAACAGTGAACAGTTTTGGCGGGAAAACTATCAAATTCTAGATACCGTAAAAGGTTTGAATCATTTTCACACTGAGTTGCGTCAAAAACACGCTGAAATTGATCAACTCTTTGAGACATTAATAGAGGCTATAAAAAGCCTGAAAAAACCCTACAATCTATTAGAAGAAAGCACGGAGGCGCTTGAAGGGTTAAAAGGAAGATATTGGCATCCGTTTTTTGGAAATTACCGAAAACAAATAAAAAAGCAATTAGAAATCATTACTTATTTCCTAATAACGAATGATGACTATGATAGAAAAATGCTCGTTGTTTTGCAGCTATCAGAAACGGATGTTTGCGCAGGAGGATGCTATTCTAAATTACAAAAAACTATTGATGAATTAAACAATAAAATCAGTCTATCCAGTTGGTTAACTAATTTACGCCTAGAAATCATTCAACGTTATGTTAGTAGTAAGCATAATAGCCAAGCGGTACATCATTTTAACGCTATTTTAACTTATGCTCAAAAAATAGGCTTAAATGTAGTGAATGACGATGCAACCTATCATCAGCTTAAAAAAGATCAGTATATGCAAGCTTTATCAGAAAGCGAAAAAAATGAGTTTAAAGATTTTTTCTGTTCTCAATATAACATACGAATAATCATTGAATATATTACTGAACAATTACAATTAGAGGCCAAGCAATCTCTAGCACCATTTCAAAAGCAAATTCCTCCCTTTGGTTTGGTTTTTTTATCTAGTGATTTTATGCCTATTAATGAAAACTTAAAGCACTTACCTATTGGACCTTCTACACTGTTTACTAGCATCGAAGAAGATTATAATTATTTTAAATTTAAATCAGTAAAAGAAATAAAAGACGGGGTTTTATCAAACTTATTAGAAAAAAATATTTTAAAAAAACAAAGCAAAACATTTATATTTAACGGGCAAAGCTGGAAATTTAATACTATAGACGGTGATTCTTACAATGATTATGGCTTTATTCATAGAAACGATGAGTTAGATCCTGAAGAAAAATACCCCCTTTCTGCTTTTGAAGAAAAAAAACTATACCAATACTGTTCTGCAGAACAATTTCATAAAAACAAAGCATTTTTTAATTTAGGTCAAAATGCTTTTAATTATTTTTATGAAAAAAAGGCCAATTTTAGCAATTGCCACTTAATAGATATAGATTTTCGAGAGTTAGATGCTGATTTTATCTCTGAGCTTTATGATACTGACGATAAGGATGCCTGTTTTATTCGTGCCAAATTAACTTATAAACAATTACTCTGCTTTTATAAGCTTAAAAAATATCATACTTTAAATAATAGCTATCTCGTTACTATAACGAGTGCTCAGCAACTTTTTGAGATTATAACAGAAATTATTGCGCCTGATAAAAAAGAACAAGCCTTATTTTTAGAACGCCATAAAGCTATTTTAACTACTAATAAATTACATCTAGAAATCTTGCAATATTTAAACGATAAAAAAATCAGAAAAGAAAAGGAATTAATAGAAACGATACAAAAAATAAACTTTTTTGAAGAATATATTATGTTATTCCTTTCTACAGAAACGCCTCTATTTATTATCGGTTTTATACTCTTAAGCCTATGGCTTTTTTATTATCTACCCTTAATATACTGCAGTATCAGCTTAATATTTTCGACTATTTCAATCCCTATTGTTTTTATCATATTCGATGAACTACAAGACAGCCCGGATCTTTTTAATTATAAAAAGAAATTAGAAGAATTAAGAAGAGAAGAACAGGATCTTTTAGCTTTAGATGAAAAAATACTTGAATTTAGCAATGAACAAGAAAAAATTGCACTAGCGGCCGCTGAAAACAATGAAGATAAAACGACTTCTGCTATAGCACATCCCTCTTCAAATCCAACCAGCATAAGTACCCTTTTATTAAAAGGCCAGGAATTAACAATAAAAGATGAACTCGAAGAAACATTAGCTACGCCACAAACTATTAATTCAAACGTTTATGCATATCGCATTTAGTTCATACCGGATATACTAAACCAACGGTATGAAATGAACCAAAAATAAGCACGCGATCGCCTTTACTAGCTACTTTACATGCCTCTTGTACTGCAATAACCGGTGAAGAAAATGTTCGTGCGGGGGCTTTAGTATTTAATCGCATCAAATGCTGGTTTAACTGCACTGCTGTCGCACCTCTAGCGACATCTAAATCAGCCAGATAAAACTGATCGATCTGTGCCGTCAATGGCGCTAAAGTATTACTTATATCTTTATCCACTAACATACCAACAACCGCATGGGTCTTTCCAGCACAAGCTTCTTGTGCCAATCTTTTTGCTAAACACCTTCCTCCAGCAGGATTATGCGCAACATCAAGAATAAATTGCAGACATCCTTGCTCAACAACTTGGAAACGACCTGGAATAAAAACCTGTTTTAATCCTTCTTCTATAGCCTCTAGTCTAATAGAAAGTTGCTTGCTAAGTAATTCAATGACTTGCAAAACAGTCGCTGCATTCTGCAAATCAATTTTTGGTAAGGGTAAATCGCTTAAGGTTTGTCGTTGGCTCTGCCATGACCAAGAGGAAATCTGTTTTTTATAGTCAAATTGCTGGCCTTGGTTATACAAAAAAACATTTTCTAAAACAGCATGCTCATAAACCGCTGCGGGAAGTGAAAAATCACCCATAACACAAGGCTTATTCGGACGCATAATGCCGGCTTTTTCTTTAGCAATCAGCTCTCGTGTATCACCTAGCCATTCCATATGATCTAAATCCACCATACTAATCACAGAAATATCGGCATCAACACAATTAACCGCATCCAAGCGGCCTCCAAGACCCACTTCTAAAATAATGGCATCCAGTTGCGCTTGTTTGAATAATAACAACGCCGCTAACGTCCCGAATTCAAAATACGTTAATGAGACCGCTGCACGCGCTTTGTCAATGCAGTTGAACGCCTCACATAATGCACTGTCACTAACAGGCTCTCCGGCTATCTGTATGCGTTCATTGTAGTCAAGTAAATGGGGTGATGTATAAGTTCCTACGCGATACCCCGCCGCTGCTAAAACCGCTTGGGTTAATGCAACACAAGAACCCTTGCCATTGGTTCCGGCTACCGTAATAACAGGGCAATCAAAATCTAATACCTCAAGGCGCGCCGCGACTATTTTAATACGCTCTAAACCTAAATCGATGGTTATAGGATGAGCCGTTTCTAAATAATTTAGCCAGTCTTCCTTTGTGCCTAAATGCGGAGCAAGAACCTTATTCATTATCCGTATCAAGGGCCGAAATTGAATAGTGATTATTATTGGTCTGGAGCAATTTATTTAATAAGGACGCTATTTTGGCTTTTAACACGCGTCTATCAACTATCATATCAATAGCACCATGTTGCAGTAAAAACTCGCTGCTCTGAAACCCCTCTGGCAATACCTGACGAACCGTTTGCTCAATAACGCGAGGACCTGCAAATCCAATCAAGGCCTTAGGTTCTGCAATAATAATATCGCCCAACATCGCAAAACTAGCCGATACCCCACCCATCGTCGGATCAGTTAATATGGAGATAAAAGGCAAGCCGACTTGTTTAAGTTTTCCCAATACAGCACTGGTTTTAGCCATTTGCATCAATGAAAAAAGACCTTCTTGCATCCTGGCACCACCACTGGCAGCCACACAAATAAAAGGCAAGTTCAATTTTATCGCGGCTTCTACCCCTCGGGTAAAACGAGCACCGACCACGGACCCCATCGAGCCACCCATAAAATCGAATTCAAAGGCTGCCGCGATTAATGGAATTCCACTTAATTGGCCTTGCATAACCACCAGCGCTTCTTTCTCGCCTGTTTTTTTTATCGCTATCTTTAAACGGTCCTTATAAGATTTTTCATCTTTAAATCGAAGCCTATCCACCGCTTCAATCTCACCGCCTATCTCTTCGCCTGTTTCATCTAATAATTGCTGTAGCCGCTGCCTGGCTTTAATGCGATGATGATGGCTACAGGTAGGACAGACTGCTAAATTACGTTCAAATTCCGCTCGATATAAAGTAGCTTGGCACGCTTTGCACTTAATCCATAGTTCAGGCCCGTCGGTAGTCTTTCTAACCGCCGTCCGGATGCCCGTAATTACTTTTTTTAACCAACTCATACTGTCTATATTCCTAAAACAAATAAACTTTTTACCTAGTTCTTCTCTCTATGGGGGACCAAAAAACCACTATCATTACACGAGCCGTGAGGAGAAGCAATCCAGTAAAATTCGAGTTTTTTACTAGATAGCGAGGCGGAAATGAATTTCTGGCTTTGCTATGGCGAGATATTTTAGTTTTATCCCCTACAGGGAATCACCTTCAGCAAAGCACCCATTTTAATATTTCTTTAATTTTCCTAAAGTAAACTGATTATATACCGCTCGCGGCGGGTGGTATATACGATTTAAAAATATCTATCGCGATAAAAAAAAATAAAAATGAAACATTTTAATTGGCTTGTAAGGCTCATTCGATGAGACAGGAAAGCATTGTGAAAGCAATGCGAAGCCATTATAGATTTTCTAACTGATTACGCAAAAAATTCATTATGGAATATTTGTAAAACACATAAAAATCAAGTTAAAAAATTCTTAATGGAAAATAACAAAATAAAAAGCCTTTCCGCACTTTTAACCAATTTAAAAACATTGGAAAATCCAGCTGAATCGACTAAAAAAGATCTTTATGAGCGTTTACAAACAATAAAATCCATATCGGGGAAAAGATGCGCATAAAAAAGCATTCCTCGAACAAACTATCCGCCTATTTTCAATAACTCCCAATATTTTTGATAAATACTCTCTGCATTCCCCACATCTGCTTGCACCACACTACGCTTTAAGATCGTCTGAGCGGGGTAAATCATGGGATTGCTTAAAATTGATTTTGGCATCAATTTAACAGCCCCCTCATTAGGCGAGGCATAGCCCGTGGCTAAACTAATTTTCTTTGCGATATCTGGGCGCAAAATAAAATTCATAAAACGATAGGCATTATCCAGGTGGGTTGCGCCTATAGGAACAGCCATGCTATCGATTGAAATAACAAAACCGTCCTTGGGATAAACAAATTGAATCGCAGGATTTTCTTGAGCGGCTTGATAAATATCGCCATTCCAACCCATACCCAAGGTCAAGTCCTCATCAATAAACAATGACTTAACCCCATCCGCATTGAATAATCGAACATTGGGCATTAGCTGCTTGAGCTTTAAGTAGGCCTGGCGAATGTGCTCAGGATTGGTGTCATTCGGAGAGTAGCCTAATACCAGCAACGCAACCGAAAACACCTCGTGCATATCATCTAACAAAAGCAATTGATTGCGATATTCAGGCTTCCAAAAATCAGCCCAGTTTTGAATCTCAGTAAGCGAATGGTAGTGTGTATTCACGGCAATGCCAGTGACACTCCAAAAATAAGGAATACTATAGCGATTATCGGGATCATAGGCTTTGTTTAACAAAGCCGGATTTAGATTCTTGAAATTACTCAGCTTAGCTTTATCTAAAGGCTGCAACATCCCTTGTTTACGCATACGATCAACAAAATAGGTTGAAGGTACGACAATATCATAACCTGAAGTCGGATTTGCCTTGAGTTTGGCATACATCGTTTCATTACTAGCATACGTCGCATAATTAACTTTAATGCCGGTTTCTTTGGTAAATTCTTTTAAGACATCACTGGAAATGTAACTTGACCAGTTATAAACATTGACGACATTATCTTGCGCAAATGCAGCACTGTTAAAAAATAAGCTAGTAAAACAGCAGAAATAGAATATTAACGATCTCATCCTACTTCCTTCTTGCTTAAAATCAGTTGGAATATCACGACGATGCATAAAGTGATGGCAAACATCACGGAACAGAGTGCATTTAACTCCGGTTTCAAGCCAATGCGCACTAAAGAATAAATATAAAGGGGTAAAATTTGAAAGTCAGGGCCTGTTACAAAGAAACTAATAATCACGTCATCCAGTGATAAGGTAAAACTCAAAAGCCATCCTGCTAAAATAGCCGGCCATAACATAGGAATAATAATGCGACGGAAGCTCATAAAGTCACTGGCACCTAAATCCCGCGCCGCCTCAAAAATATTTTTATCTAACCCCGTTAAACGGCTGTAAACCGTCACCGCAACGAAAGGAATACAAAAAGTAATATGCGAAATTAATAGCGACCAAAACCCTAACTGCATTTTAATAAGAAAAAATAAAATGAGTAAGGAAATCCCCATAACGATATCAGGCGAAACGATTAAAACAAACATCAAACCATGTAACAGTTGTTTGCCAAAAAAAAGATAACGATAAAGACAGGTAGCTGCCAAGGTTCCTATACACGTAGCCAATGTAGCCGCTAAAACACTCACTTCTAAGGAATGCAAAGCAACCACGGCTAAATCGGTATCATCGCCTAATTGCTTGTACCAATCGAGAGTAAAACCGTGCCACAAGGAAGAATAAGTCGAATTATTAAATGAATAAATAATCAAAATAATAATAGGAAAATAAAAAAAGCAGTAAATAGCGGTTAAATAGCTAAATTTCGCTAATCGATTCATGCTGTTGCCCTATTTTATCTGCGCGTCTATAAATCAACAAAAGGAGTCCCATGCTTAAGGTTAGTACCATGCTAACCGCTGACCCTAATGGCCAATTATGGGCGGATAAGAACTCATTTTGAATAAGATTTCCCACTAATAATGATTTTGCCCCACCTAAAATATCAGGAATATAAAACATACTCATCGCTGGCAAAAAGACTAAAACAATTCCACCCACAATGCCGGATAAGGTTAAAGGCAAAATAACTCGAGTAAAAATAGTGATCGTGTTAGCGCCCAGATCACGCGCCGCATCAATAAAGCGAATATCTAATTTTTCTATATTGGCATACAGCGGTAAGATCATAAAAGGCAAAAGACTATAGACTAGCCCGATAATGACAGCGCTGGGTGTATATAAAATAGAAAGCGGTTTATGAATAATACCCAGTGATAATAAAACTGTATTTAATAAGCCTTTTGCTTTTAAAATAGAAATAATGGCATAAGTTCGAATCAATGAGCTGGTCCAAAAAGGAATGATGACCAAAAATAATAACAAGCTTTTATATCGCGATTGCATTCGTGCTAAAAGATAAGCAAAGGGGAACCCTAAACACAAGCAAATCAGTGTACATAACCCCGCAATATAAAAAGAATGCCAAAATACTTTAAAATAAATAGGATTAATTAAAGCGCGATAGTTTTCTAAGGTAAATTGCCAACGAACCAGATGCACGGGATCGTTTTCTAAACAGCTGATTACCAACACTAAAATAATAGGTAACAAAGCAAATAGCGATAACCACAGCCAAATCGTCGCAATGTTTGTCCATTTAAATAAACGATCAGCCTTCATCAGGTAAAATAACCTCCCACCCTGGAATCCAATGCACCCATACCGATTCACCGCTATGGAAATCCAATTTCTCATCGTCTTCATTGAAAAATTGTGTTGCCGCCAATAAGGTTTTACTTTCTAGGCGAACCATTAAATCAACCGTTGAACCTTTATATATCACTTGTTCTACAACGCCAGGAAACATTTGCGAAGTATCGGTGACTTCCGACGGTGACCAAACCTCTAAATCTTCAGGGCGAACCAAGGTATATACTTTTTGATTAGGGGTAAAATGACGGCGATTTTTTAAGGTAAACTGTTTTCCTTCAATAATGACATGAAAAACATGTTCATCCACCGAAATAACTTGGGTTTCAAAAATATTCACTTCACCAATAAAACGCGCCACGCGTAAACTATGCGGCTCTTCATACACTTCGCGCGGTGTTCCAATCTGCTCAATGTGTCCCTCATGCATGACAACCACACGATCGGACATAGATAAAGCTTCTTCTTGATCATGCGTTACAAATATAAACGTAATTCCCAATTGGGTTTGTAATTGTTTTAATTCAAGTTGTAGAATTTTACGCAGACGGTAATCTAGAGAACTTAAGGGTTCATCCAGCAAAAGAATAGAAGGGTTATTAATCACGGCACGCGCAATGGCAACACGTTGTTGTTGTCCACCACTTAATTGATAAGGCTTGCGTTCACTTAAATGCTCCAATTTGACCATTTTTAATGCATCTTCAACTTGCTGTTTAATCGTCGCTTTTGTCACGCCGCCCTTGCAGCGCAAACCAAAAGCAATATTGTCAAACACATTGAGATGTGGAAATAAAGCATAACTCTGAAAAACAGTGTTGACGTGCCGTTGTTGTGGCGGCAAGCCTTTAACACTTTTTCCATTGATACGAATAATTCCACCATCCGGTTCTTCAAAGCCAGATATCAAACGCAGCAACGTGGTTTTTCCACACCCGCTCGGACCTAGCAAGGTCAAAAATTCACCGTGTTTAACTTCAAAGTGAATGTCTTCCAACACTTCTTGATCATGGAACTTTTTGTAAACGCCCTCGAGCTCAAGCACATTCCCATTCATTAAATAGGCAACCTCACGTCAGGGTGGAATGGTAAAATCGAGAGCGATTATGCAATGTGTAGCTGGCTATGTCTACTTTTTGTATTTAGGCAAAAACTAAAATGCTTTTATTCTAAACACTGCGTTTTCCTACGCCTCATAATAAGCGTCTTGTATATGACTAAAAAATTAAATCAAATGAATCGTAGGCGCAGGAATAGAAAACCGCTCCGGGTAGAAAACCTTAGCAAGGTATAAGCCATTAGGATGCGCTGTTGCAGCTGCTTTTGTCCGATCTTTTGCTAATAATACGGCTTCAGCCCAAGCGGGTTCACGTTGGCCCGAACCTATCAGCATTAATACACCCACAATATTTCGCACCATATGATGTAAAAAAGCATTGGCTTGTATATCAATTAGAATTAAACCTTGCTGTTCACGACTTATTTTAAGATGTTGTATGTGCCTATGACTACTTTTAGATTGACAACTCACCGCACGAAATGAGCTGAAATCATGCTCTCCGATCAAATAATTAGCCGCTGTTTGCATTAAGGTTTCATTTAAAGCGTAATAACAGTGCGTGGTGTGTTGGTTCCATAGCGCGCTGGCCAGCGGTTGATTATAAATAAGATAACGATAGCGACGTGCAGTCGCTGAAAATCGGGCATGGAATTCATCAGCCACTTCGCGCACCCAATCAATACGGATATCGGCTGGAAGATGGCTGTTAATGCCTAAAACCCAAGCCCTATCACTGCGTATCGCGGCGGTGTCAAAATGCGCTACCTGCCCTAATGCATGCACACCTTTATCAGTACGCCCGGCGCAGGTCAGCGTAATAGGATGATCGGCTACTTTTGCAATCGCTGTTTCTAAGGTCGATTGAACGGTTTGCAACCCTGCTTGTGTTTGCCATCCATGATAAAGAGTACCTTGATAGGAAATACCGAGTGCAATTCTCATAAATTAAAGGACCACGTCATGGCGAGGCTGGAACTTTGTTCCGGCCGTGGCCATCCAGAAAAAAACTAAACTTTTCACTGGATTGCCGCGCGCTTCGCGCTCGCAATGACGAAATTATTATCATTTATTTAAACTTTTCTCTTAGCGACGATATTCGCATTAGCCGAAATCATTGCTTGAAACTGCTGTAATCTTGCTTGCGCTGCTTGAGCCGCTTTAGAATCTGGATAGCGTTGAATTATTTTTTTAAATGTATCCATCGCCGTGGGTTTATCGCCTTTAGCAAAAAAAGCCAAGCCTAATTGCAAAAGTGCATCCGGAATACGGGCATCTTGTGAATAGGCCGCGATAAAATGATTAAATCGACCGATTGATTGCTCAGGCTGCCCTTGCAACAAATACAGTTGACCTAAAAAATAATTGGCATTAGGAAGGTTAATGTCCGAAGGGTATTTCTTGATAAAATCTTCAAACCCTTGAATAGCCAGCGGATATTGTTTATTTTTTAGCAGTTGAAAAGCCGCTTGATAAGCACGTTCACCCACAGCCGTTGGTACCCCAGGAGCCGAGCTAACTGAAGTCTTAACGGCCATGGCCGGCGCTGAAGAATTTGCGTGAGTGACATTAGCCGCTGGTAATGCGCTTGTGTTTGCAACCGATCCGGCAGAAACAGGCGCGGTTCTGGACGTTAATCGTTTATCTATATCTTGGTATTGGCTTCGAATTTGATCGTCTAATAATTTTAAACGATGTTGTTGCTCTTCTATCTTACCTTGTAGCACTTGTACCTTTTGTGTCAGATCATCCACTTGTACTAGTAATGGATTTAGATTAGCAATTTGTTGTTCTTGAATGGAAAGACGCTGCCCTAGCGAAAACGAAGATTTATTATTTGCCGCAGAATCACTGCTATTCCCTGTATCCTGTGATGTAGAAGGTGCAGGTGCAGTAGAAGAAGAAGATGATGATGATGAAGGTGAAGGATCATCACCATCATCATAGGCATCGACAACGGGCGCTATCGCGTAAGCACCCGCACTAATACAAAAACCTAATAACAAAATACTGACTCTAATAAATTTCATTGATTAAGTTCCTAACTAATTTAAGCGGCTTGAATACGCCGCATTGAGTTACTCTTTATCCGTAATAATGGGCACCTGATATTGTAAATTGGCGCGGCGATTTTTTGAATAATCCGCTTCAGAGTGACCAAACGCCACTGGCTTTTCTGCACCATAGCTCACTAGGCTAATTTGATTTTTATTCACACCATTCGATTGCAAAAAATTTGCAACGCTCGATGCGCGCCGTTGGCCTAAAGCAATATTATATTCCCGACTACCACGCTCATCGGTATTACCCGCTATTAAGATTTTAGCTTGTGGATGCCTAATTAGGTAATGTGCTTGTATTCTAAGTGAAGGAATAGCACTGCTTTGAATAACGCTGCTATCAAACTCAAAATAATAGGTTTGGGTTCCTACTTTAAGGGGATTGGTATTGGCTTCATCTGCATAAAAACTGCCCACATCCCCTGCTCCGCCGGTCATGGCTTTATCTGAATTTTGTGTCGCACTCAGATTTCCATCCCCCAATTCATCTTTTCCGGTTGAACAAGCGGCCAAAATAAAAAAGCTTGCACTGATTACACTTATTTTTAGGATTTTTTTAACTAACATTTTTTTCCCCATTACCATTAAGATTTAATCACTATTTTTATGACATAAAAGGCGACCACGTCGGATCTTGCACATCACCTTGTGGCGTTGGTAAACGTAAATTTATCCGACCATCCACGGATACCATACCTAACATACTGCGGTTTCCCGGCTTTGATTCATAGAGCAACATTTGACCATTCGGTGCAAAGCTAGGTGATGCATCGTAACCGGAATGGGTCAATATCTGTAATGTATTATCGTCGTCTAAATCTTGTACCGCTATATTATACGATCCTTGTTCTTGATTGAGTACCACTATCGTCTTTCCATCATTTGCAAACGAAGCCCGTGCATTATAGTTTCCATCAAACGTAACACGACGCACTACACCAGAACGAAGAGCGAGTTGGTAGATCTGCGCAGCACCTCCTCTATCCGAAGTAAATAACAATGATCGTCCATCTTTAGAAAAACTGGGTTCGGTGTCTATAGAAGGGCCAAACGTAATTTGTCGTAATTTTTTATTGGCTAAATCCATTAAATAGATTTTTGGTGCCGCAGAATCTTTTGATAAAGCTAAAGCCAAGGTTTTATCATCCGGCGACCAGGCGGGTGCACCATTAATGCCTGAATAACTGCTCACTAATTCACGAGCGCCCGTATTGACCTGTTGTATATAGATGCGCGGTAACACTTTCTCAAATGAAACATAAGCCAGACGTTTGCCGTCACGTGACCAAGCCGGCGACATAATGGGCTGTGTAGAAATGAGTAAAGATTTAGCGTTATAACCATCCATATCGGCTACTTGTAAACTGTAGCGTCGATTACGGCTGTTTTTATCGGTTACTAAGATATAAGCGATGCGCGTTGAAAAAACGCCCTTAAGACCGATTAATTTTTCATAGATAAGATCGCTAATATGATGTGATAACCGACGCAATTGTGCTTCGTTGGCAGTAAATTCCTGTTGAATCAAGGCTTGGCTTTGTCCCTGAGCAACATTGACCAGAGAAAATCTAACACGGTATTGTCCTTGACTGATCGTCTGAATCTGTCCTACCACCACATCATCAAACTTTTTATTACGCCAATAAGACGCAGAAACTTGGCTTAAGGTATAAGGCAAAATGCCGTTTTGTGGGGTAGTTACTTTAAATTGGCCACTGTTATTCAAGTCATTTTTTATGATCGCACTAACATCGCTGGTTTCAGCTAAATTAGCGGATCCTGAAAAAGGCACTATTGCAATAGGTAATTGATTAGAAATCCCTTGCGTCAATTCTAAATTAAGTGCTGCGCGTGCGGGAAGAACCCATAAATCGATTAGCAATAAAATGATAATAGTTCGAATTTTCACGTCAATCCTCTAATGTTTTTGTTGGCAATATGTCTCTTTAATACCGAAAGCCACGAACACGGCAAGCAAGAGACTGCTTAATAAAACGAGTAATGCCCAGTGAAAATCAGTAGTAGAATAAACAGCCAATCCATTCACAATTAATCCACTCCAGTTTTTCTGTAACAACCATCCAATTAACGGCTGAAATCCCGCGCCAACTAATACCGAAGCCATATTAGAAAAAGCGACGGAAGTACCGGATATGGCATGTGAATTAATTTCAGCCGCAACCGCATAGGCCGTTGCAACTCCGGTATTGGCTAAGCCATACAAAAACAATAAGCTAAATAAAAGCGGTAGCGGTAAATGCGGCACCATTAACACCGTACTCGCAAGCACAAAGCTTAAAAAAGCCGAGAGTACCAAGATTATTTTTCGGCGTTTTATTCGATCCGAAATCCAACCCGTTAAAGGACCACCGATTGCCCAACCAATAAAAATAAGTCCGATTGCCATAGCAGCTATTTCATTACTTAAATGATAAGCCTGACGAAAAAATTTAACGCCCCATAATTCAGCTAATGCCGCGGTGGGCGCATAAAGAAGACCTGCAAACAAGGCATTCCACCAGCTTTGTGGGTTTTTTAAAACCTCAACTAATCCTGACCAGGGGGAATGCAATAAGTTTTTTTTAGTGGGAGCATGCGGTGCTGCGCGATCACGTACCACGGCGGCAATAACAATGGCTAATACAACCATAATGCTCGCAATTAAAAACAACGTAATGCGCCAGCCAAAATGAGCGACTAAATAAGCCATCGGCATTTGTCCAATAGCGGCCCCTAACATACCTATCGCCTGTGTTAAACCCGCCAACAACCCAAATTGATGCGCCGGAAACCAGACTGACGCGACTTTTAGTGCGCTCACAAAAGCAAAAGCAGCGCCAAAGCCCATCATTAAACGTGCGAGCGCCGCGACATGTATTTGAGTGCTAAAAGAAAAAATAAAACAACCCGTGGCACAAATTAAAATCATGCTGGTTAATAACCAACGCAAACTAAAGCGGTCGATTAATATCCCTACGGGTATTTGCATGCCCACATAAGTATAATAAAAAAAAGCCGATAAGCTTCCTAAGGCTAATGCTTGTACTTTAAAATCTCGCATCAGCGAGTCGATCATAACGCCCGGTGCTACTCGGGCGAAATATTCAATAAAAAAAGCGCTCGCCGCTAGTCCCCAAATTAGCCAAGGATAGTAAGGCGATTGCAAACATTTGGTTATACTCTTCGCACTTGAACTTTTGGCGGCGTTCCCGCTCAACTTGCCATCCTCATGTATCATACATACACTCCGGTGGCTTCGTTTTCGCGGCGTCTTGCCAAAAGTCCCATTGCTGTGAGTCTATAATATGATAGTTGGACATTTTATAACCACATAGTTTTTAAATACAAAAATATCCGTATACTCATTTATAAGCAATATATTAAAGAGAGACTAAATTTTTGTCTATCGATTTGTCAATGATGCAAACTATATGACGGCATAGGTATTCGCGGCGATGCATGGTCATTAGAATAACTTTCTGATAATTCATTCCCCAAAAATTCTTTTGCCGGAAATCTTTTCTGCCTTGGTTTTAAGTTATGGAAGGGTATGCCTAACAGTTCACTTTTTAAGAGTATTGTCTCTATGCATTTTTTTCTTAAAAGTTTTCTTTCTAACGCATTTTGTTCTAAATGTTTAAAAGGATATTTTTCTATGTTTTCTAATGCATCGAGTTTCCATTCTAAGATCTCTAGCTCCCTCTCTTTTCTTGCTGTGCGATTTACTATAAATCGCTCTTTGTCAAAACAAAGATTACGTTTCTCGCAACAGAAGAAATGCCGCCTATTAGGGGCGTTAATAACCCTAGAGAAAAACGTTACGCGGTCTAGTGGTAAGATTAATTCCTTGCGCCAGTTACCTGCTAAGCGAACCTTAGAAAAATCGCTTACCCCTTGTTTATATAATCGATGTAGTTGAGAAACGGATAAAGTAAGATCCGTTATAATAGATTTTTCCAGTAGCGCACACACTAACTCGGATCTTGAAAAATTAACCTCATTTAAATCAGACGCACTAAAATTTACGCCTAATATTTCGCTGCGATTAAAATCAACGCGATTTAAACATGCGCCCTCAAAGAGGACATCGATCAATTCAGTGTTCTTAAAGATAAGCGCTGATAGTTTAGCTTTATAAAAAGAAGCTGACATTATCTCCGCCCGTAAAAAATTGATATTCTCTAAATTAGCAAAACGAAAACTAACCCGTATTAAACGCGTGTTAAAAAAATTTGTATTTTTTAAATCCGCGCTTATAAAGTCAACCATCGATAGATAAGCTCTATCAAATTTACAATCTAACAAATTAGCATGACTAAAATCACTATCTGATATGCGAGTACAGCTAAACTTTGTCCCTTGTAAATTAGCATGGCTAAAATCACAGTTTGAAATAGCTTCATGAAATACGACATTCGCTAAGATAGTGCCTGAGAAATCTATATTGTCTAGATAACTTTCTCTTTCTACCACATCGTAACGTAGATCTCTTTTTTTAAACTGAATACCGCTAAAATCCTTAAAACCAGCCTGTATTATCCTACGAATAAACCAGTTAATCATGAATAAAACGTTGTTATGATTTAGATCTTCCATTTGCTGCAGAATATCATTCAGTATCGAATAAACCAGTTCAGGATAATTACTTATAAAAAATTGCCGGCCTTCTTTTGACAAACAAGTAAATAGATTATAAAAGTCGATGAAATTAATAGAACCATCTAATTTGTCGACTAGAATTGAAGGTATATCAAAGTCAATAGACACTAGTTTTGCTAGTGTGTTTAAATGATACGATGCTGGTAAGTGCTTAAAAAATAAAACCAGATCTTTCAGGTTTTGTAGTAGATCCTTTAGATTTTTAGGATCCGAAAAAATATTACTATTTAGCCACTCAACCCCTTCTTCTGTTGCCAGCACATCAAGCATGGCTTGTCTTTTGTCCTCTTGCTTCACCCAACTTAAGGCAATATTATTGGGATAAATTCTAAAACTTGGGTGTATTGGCTTTAATGGTAACTGGGATAAACCCAAAAGATTCCTAAACCAACTAAAGAAAAGATTATTTGATTTTAGAGAAGGAAACTCTAACCACTTGCTGTCCATCAAACGCTCTGCAATGGTAATCATAAAATCATCAATGTTTTTTAACCCCCCCTCCTCGGTGAAAATATCACCCCAGCTAAACTCAGGATCGTTACCTAATTTGATTAATTGACTCTCTATAAAAGTTTGTAGTAAATGATAATCGCCCAAATAAATCGAACAGGCCTCATAAAGTTGATGACTAATGAATCTAACTAAATTAGTCGCATTGAACTGCCGTTCAAATTCATGAAAATATTGAACGTAAAGACGATCTTCTCGTCCGGGCTTCTTAATTGCACTTAGATAAAGTGCTTGCATAAACGAATCAACGTAAGGATCATTAGGCATGATTAAAAAATGCAGCTTTAAATCAAATTTAAGTCGTTCACAGAGGTAATTCGCCGCATGGATTTCGTAATTTGCGATTAAACAGCCTGCATAGGTGCAAAGAACTGCGCTGAAAGACCTGCAGTCATGTACGGTATTACTTAGCGCTACTTCTCTGGCCATTGTCACTGAAAATAATTTTATTAAGCCAATAGGTAAAAAATGGTCATAATTTTTTAATTTTTCTGCCGCATCCGAGAGATTTGTCAAACAAGCCCCTACACAACGATTAAAGTTATTCTCATCTAACAGTAAAACAATAACTTCTTTTCGAAATTCTAGGCTAATACTTTCTTCTTTTATTAAAAGAGCAATAATTTCAAGGTTTTTTTTCCCTTCGCTATAAAGATAAGTTTTAGACTGAGAAAATTCATTGCTTTGTAAACGATTCAAAAAATCATTCAGTACATAAGGTCCTGAATATTTTCTGGCATCTTGCGATAATTTTAATACAATTTTTTTTTCTAGCATCCAAAGATTAATGCATTCAATACAGGTTTGAAATTCTTCAATTAAAATATTAAATTTTTCTGAGTGAATAAAATCATCTAACTCTGCAGGATTCTTATTAAATCTGGAATTATAATAAACCGGTAAACGCTGAGTATAACCATAAATATCTTTTTTAATTCTTGCATCAATGTCATTGCAATGCGCGTTATCTCTAGGATAATCGTGAAATGACAGTAATTTTTTTGATAGCAAATGGTTTGGAAAGGAAAAAGGTTCACCATGTTCCTCAAGTGGTTCGCGAACTACCATCATTATTCTCCTTAAAATAGATACATTTAGAATACCAAGAAACGAGGTGTGATAAAAATAGATAAATAGCTAAGAAATTAAACCTTCTGGTCTTACCGTAAGATTAATTTGTCTAAAACTATTAAATAAACCACTCTCTTTAGGAACGGGTAACGGTGATGCTTTATACACAGCCGTCTGTGCAGAGCGATCTAAAACAGCGTTACCACTACCTTTTATAATAACCACTTCTAATACCATACCTCCAGGTGCAAGACGTACAGCTAATCTCGTTTCTAAGTGTTTATCCACATCGGGAGGAATAATCCATTGTTGCGCAATAGATTGCAAAATTAAATGTCTGTATTTTGTAGTAGCCGCCGCATTACGCGTCGCCCTTTGATTTTTTTGCAAGGTCGTGTTCACTTCTTGCTGTAACAATTGCTGTACGTTTTTCTGTGCTATTTGCAGCGATAAAGCGTGGTTAGCACTTTTTGCTTTTTCTATTGGCTTATGTTGTGCTAACGGAGTAGCCTGTTTTTTTTGCGGGGTTGTCATCGTTTTTAAGCGTGGTTTAGCCAGAACCGGTGTTGGATTGATTTGCTTTTTAACTAATTTTTTCTCTTTAACCGGCAAAGCGATAGCACTTTTTTCTATCAGTGTTGGCTTTATAAGCACATGCTCTGTTTTAGAAGGTGGCTTAATCTTTTCTTCTGCAACAGGCGTCGGTAATGGAGCAGTCTCCACGGCTGTTGCATGAATAATCGCTAAAGGTGCCGAAGCGCTCAACAATAAGGGCTTTGAACAACGCAGTGTTAAAAATAAAGCTGAAAACAATACAATATGGAACAAGGTAGCCAGTAATAAAGTAAAACGATAATTTTCTTTACGCGTGACAGAATAAGATTTCATAACTCAAGCAGCCAATTTATTAGGGGACTCCGTTATTAATCCAATATTAATAGCGCCCGCCTTCTGTAATAAGACCATCGCGCCTACCACTTTCCCATAATTGACGTTTTTATCTCCCTTAACAAAAACTTGACGCACTTGATTTTTTTGCTGAGCTAATGCTAATTGTTGTCTGACCTCTTGGCCAAGTTGTGTCTCATCAAGCACTACATCAGGATGTACGCTGGTATTTAAATAAAAATGACCTTCGCCATCGACTGAAACAATGATAGGTTCTTGTGATTGTGAGATTGTCTGTGCTTGTGCTTTAGGCAAATTAACGTTAATACCCTGAGATAATAAAGGCGTTGTCGCCATAAAAATAACCAGCAATACCAACATGACATCGATATAGGGAACCACATTAATCTCTGCGAGTGGGCCTTTATGGCGTTGATGGCGGGATTTATTATGAAACATGGTTACTTCCATGAATCTGTCTATAGAGAATATTTGAAAACTCTTCTTGGAAGGTATGATACTGATGGAGTAAATGCTGAATTTGACTTGCATAGCGGTTATAAAAAATAACCGCTGGAATTGCCACAAACAAACCCATTGCTGTCGCAACTAAGGCTTCAGAAATGCCAGGTGCAACCATAGCAATCGTTGAGGTTTGCTGAGAAGCCGACAGTGCTTGAAAGGAAGTCATTATTCCCCATATGGTGCCAAATAATCCGATATAAGGGCTGGTAGAACCTAAGGTCGCTAAAAAATCGAGATGCTTTTCTAAATGTTGGTGTTGCTGTGCATAAGCAATGCGCATGGCACGCTGAACACCTTCCATAATAATGGCCGGTTTATCGCCTACCTGCTTATGCAAACGCACAAATTCACGAAAACCTGCATGAAAGATATGCGCTAAGCCTTCGTGTTCATCAGCGGCACGACTTAATTCAGTATAAAATTTACTCAAATCCAAACCTGACCAAAATTTTTCTTCAAATTCGACAAGCACCGCTTTGGTGCGCCGCAAAAAAAAGCCACGGTGTAAAATAATTGACCATGATAAAATCGATGCAAAAAGCAACAATAACATGACCAATTTTACAACGGTGCTTGCTTGTAAAAAATAACCCAAGAAAGTTGGATCAGCGACTGGCATTCATATCTCCTTTTTTATACACGCATTTTTATATACGGATTGTTATGCTTAATTTTTAAACAAAGATTGAATCGTATCTCACTTGATCTTATCAGAAAAATCAAAAAGAAGGGGGTTGTTTGCATTAAAAGAAGGAAAATTTATCGTCACTACGAGCGCCATAGGCACGCGGAAATCTAGTCTGGATCGCTTTCATACCCTTGGTACTCGCAATGACGACAGTATTAGACTTTCACACTAAAAAATATTTCTCTATAAGTGCTTAACGCGTCAATCTCACTTTGGCAATCTTTGCACTCCGTTGTACCGCTTGCCTATCAGCGGCTGCCACATGGATATCGCGAGGCGTAATATTCGCTGTGACACAAAGTTTACAATTGTTAGCAATGTAATCAAGTGAGTCGCTATGCTCCCGAAGAATTTCGGCCATCGTGTCCCCGAAATTCGTTCGCATGACGCGACTGAAATTAGGCCGCGATACGTCCTGCGTCCGGCACGCACTCACTCCTTCGGAGTTCATGCCCGTGCCTCCCACAAATGACTTTACGGCGTGATGCGTTTCCTGCTTCGCCCGTCAACGCACGCCTATCGCGGGCTCTTCGACTTCGCATTGCTTTCACAATGCTTTCCTGTCTCATCGTATGACTGTCTGCTCCACCTACGTGAATATCAGTAACATTCACTAATTTATTCGTCCCTATATTTTTATCTTCAAAGCTACCTATACCGCTGAAGTAAATGCTATCACCAGGTAACACCTCGTTGCTTATCAACCTCACTTGGGCGGCAGGCGTTCCATCATAGGCCTTGTCCGCTGCCGTCGCTATTACGTTAACATGTAACGGTACGATAGTAGCCACCGTACTGACTTTAGGATTGTTAATTTGGTAATTACCTTTATCGGTGCCTTCTACTCGAATATCACCAACCTTCACGGCTTTATTCGTCCCAGCATGTTTATCTACAAAATTAGCGGTGTCTGCCATCAAATTAACTTTATCACCGGGTAATACGCTATCGCTCGCCAACGTCACTTGCGCAGCAGGAGTACTGTCATAGACCTTGTCCCTACCCATCGCTGCCACATCGATACCTAGCGGCGTAATACTCGCTACGGCGTTACTCAAAGAAGTCCGTACTAGCAGATACTTACCGGCATCAGTGCCCGAGAGGGACGGCTGGATTATGGTCACCGGCTTTTCCATTCCCACATTCGATGAGACAGGAAAGCATTGTGAAAGCAATGCGAAGTCGAAGAGCCCGCGATAGGCGTGCGTTGACGGGCGAAGCAGGAAACGCATCACGCCGTAAAGTCATTTGTGGGAGGCACGGGCATGAACTCCGAAGGAGTGAGTGCGTGCCGGACGCAGGACGTATCGCGGCCTAATTTCAGTCGCGTCATGCGAACGAATTTCGGGGACACGATGGCCGAAATTCTTCGGGAGCATAGCGACTCACTTGTGGCTTTCTGGCGTACCCTTGAGAGAATCCTTATCCACCAACTCAATTAATTGATGTAATTTAGCATCTGGCATCGAAGAATCTTTTTTAAGAAATGCTAGGTATTCGTCACTGTTAATTTTTATTTCACTAAATTCTCTATTTTTCTCTTTCTCTGCATTAAATTCATCCACATCGTCCCAGTTAATTTTACACTGTTCTTCTATATTTCCAGTGAAACAGTCCTCTAGCTGAAAAGAACCTACCCCACTATACTGTTCAGCTGAACGACGGTTACGAAGACCATCACTATAAATTTGATTTGTTATTCTTGGCATAAGAAAAATTCTCCTTAAAATTATTAGTATTAGAATTATTTAAAGCGCAATTCTTTAAAACTTGAAGCGCAGCCCCGAAGTCTTATAGATGCGAAAAATAAAGGAAAAATAAAGATTGCTAACAACCGTAGCCGGCATGAAAAATCCTTTTTTTATTGATGATTTAAATCAGAATAAACAACATGAAATGAATATTCAATAAAGTATAATTTATTGAAGGTAATGTGTTTACCAATAGGGATATACGGCTAAAAACGAATGAAGCGCTGGCTAGATTAGCGCGCGCTTACGCTGTCATTGCGAGCGAAGCGCGGCAATCGCAATGAGGTCTACCATTACAAGGCCGTATTTTTTATGAAGATAGGCGCGGGCCCGCTGTGACAATGAGGCTTAAACCAAGATTTTTTTCATACGCGCTAACACTTCTTTTTTACCTAGCAAGCGCAGCGTCGCATTAATAGGTGGTGATACTTGCAAACCGGTCACAACAAGACGTAACAGCGGCGCTAATTTACCTAGTTTTAATGAAAACTGCGCCGCGGTTTCAACCAGAATCTGATGCAGTGACTCATCGCCCCAATCATTGAGTTGCGTAAACTGAACTTGCAGTGCTTTTAATGCCGATAAAACATCCTCAGGAAAGCTTTGTGGCACAGAAAAATTTGCTTCGTAAAAAAAGCGACTTTTTTCTGCCATTTCTCGTAGCGTTTTAACACGCTCACGTTGCAACATAACAACATCTTGTAAATCAGGTAATCCCTCTCCTTGTGTCTTGACGCCCAATTGTTGCATTTCTTTTTCTAATAACTGCGTTATTTTTCTGGGATCATCGGTTTTTAAATAATGTTGGTTGAGCCAACTTAATTTATCTGGATTAATTGCCGCCGGCGATTTATTTAAATCAGCGATATCAAACAGATTAATCATCTCTTCACGTGAAAAAATTTCTTGATCGCCGTGTGACCAACCTAATCTGACTAAATAATTTAATAAGGCATCCGCTAAATAACCTTCTTCTCGATATTCCAATACGTTCGCGGCACCTTGTCGCTTGCTGAGTTTTTTTCCATCGGGGCCCAGAATCATAGGCACATGCGCATAGATAGGTAAATGCGCGCCTAACGCCAATAATAAATTAATTTGACGCGGTGTATTATTCAGATGATCATCGCCGCGAATCACATGGGTAATTTTCATATCCCAATCGTCTACAACCACCGTAAAATTATAAGTGGGCGAACCATCGCTTCGGGCAATAATTAAGTCATCCAGCTCTGCATTTTGAAAGGTCACATTTCCATGTACCTGATCCGCCACCACCACTTCGCCTTCTAATGGATTACGAAAACGAATGACAAACGGTTGATTGGCTAGCACTGTTTTACGGTCTCTACAATGACCATCGTAGCGTGGTTTTTTTTGCTGCTGGAGTTGCTCTTCGCGCAAAGCCGTCAAACGTTCTTTAGAACAATAGCAACGATAGGCTTTGTCTTCGCTGAGTAATTGATCTAATACCGCTTGATAACGCGCTAAGCGTTGGCTTTGATAAAAAGGACCTTCATCCCATGTTAAACCTAACCACTGTAATCCTTCTAAAATAATATCAACCGCTTCCGGTGTTGAACGCTCTAAATCGGTATCTTCTATGCGTAATACAAATTCTCCCTTTTGTTTTTTTGCATACAACCAGCTATACAAGGCTGTTCTGACGCCACCAATATGTAAATAACCAGTGGGACTGGGTGCGAAACGTGTACGAACTTTCATAGCTTTCTCTTTAATTTTTATATACTTATAGATTTCCGCGATATATTAAAGAAAGGGGGTAATATCGCCCTTTCCCTTACGAATAATTCTTGGCAGACCATCCACTAAATCAACCACGGTGCTTGGCTCTAAACCACAGGGTCCGCCATCAATAATTAAATCCACCCGCTTGCCCAGCATATCACGCATGGCTTCAGGCTCTAATAAAGGTAAATCGGCACCCGGCAAAATCAAGCTACTACTGACTAACGGCTGATCGAGCATCTCTAACAGTGCGGGCACAATTTTATTATCTGGAATACGTACCCCCACTGTTTTGCGCTTGGTATTCATGATCGTTTTAGAAACTTCTTGGGTAGCCGGCAATATAAAGGTATAGGGGCCTGGCGTATTGGCTTTTAACAGACGAAAAATAGGGTTTTCAAGCTGCGCATACGTCGCTAGCTCAGAAAGATCACGGCATAACAGTGTTAAAGAATGCCTATCATCTAACTCACGGATTTGTCGCAAGCGTTGAATACCTGCCTTATTACGCATTTGACAGCCTAAGGCATAGGCGGAGTCGGTAGGGTAAACAATTAGCCCCCCTTTTATCAAGAAGCCAGCCGCCTGACGAATCAAATGAAGTTGGGGGTTGTCGGGATGGATTTTAAAAAACTGACTCACTGCTACCACTCTTTCCTAAACACGGAGCACTGTTATATACTAAAGGCTAATTTAGCCCACCCTTTCCACTACATGCGCTTACTTTTTGATTTTTTACCGATTGCTGCCTTCTTTGTGGTTTATAAGTTCTATGGTATTTATGTTGCCACAGCAGCCGCTATTTTAATCAGCCTTGTCCAAGTCATCAGTTACTGGGTCAAGCACCGATCGCTGCCTAGTATACAACTTATTAGCCTTATCCTCATCCTCTTATTTGGTGGCAGTACCTTACTTTTGCATAATGAATTATTTATCAAATGGAAACCCACCGTACTGTATTGGCTCTTAGCTTTTGTCGCCCTTATTTCACATTATATTGGCAAAAAACCGTTCATACAGCATCTCTTAGAAACCAATATTACCTTACCTAATACCGTATGGTCGTCCTTAAATAGAAACTGGTTTGTTTTTTTTATGTTGATGGGTGGCATTAATTTATGGGTTGCTTATTCGTTTGATACCAACACCTGGGTCAATTTCAAATTATTTGGTTTCTTAGGCATCACTTTTTTATTTATTTTGATTCAAGCTATTTATCTGAGTCGTTATATTCAATCCGATGAAAAAACATGAAAACAACTAAAACCGATGATCGTATCGCCTCGCTGCAAACTAAACTTTCGCAAGCCTTAGCGCCCACGTATTTAGAAATTATTGATGACGGCGCTCAGCATATCGGCCATTCCGAAGAAGGCGCTGGCCATTTTACGGTTCGTATTAGCTCACCGCTTTTTCAAACCAAGCCGCTTATAGAATGCCACCGACTTGTTTACTCAGCACTAGGCAACACGGTAGGCACCGAAATCCATGCCTTACGTATTGAAATAATACCTCAAAAATAAGCCGCCTTATTAAGCCGCTAGCGCAGGCGTGCTAGCATTTTCATTTGACAAAAAATTGTCCATGGCCTCAATATACTTTTCTGAAACGAGTTCCTTCGGCAGTCCATGCTTCGGCGAGTCCTTC